>DAOUAQ010000239.1:0-3501 GCA_034433375.1 Anaerolineae bacterium
AGCGCTACATTCAAATCCCGCCCGAAACGCCGCCCGGCGATTATCAAATCGCCGTAGGGATGTATGTGGATAACGGCCCGCGTTTCACTGTCCTGGATGATGCCGGCAACGCGGTTGGCGATTACGTGAGTGTGACGTCCATGCATATCAACGCGCCCTGAACAGGACAGGTTTATCCTCAGATTGGGTTGTTTGAAGCGGTCAGAATCATTTATGGATGAAAAAGTCTCAGCACATCTAACCCTGGCGCGCGAGTTAGCGGCGGCCTTCAGCGCCTTCCCGCAGGTCGAGGCCGTCGCCGTGGGAGGATCGCTTGCATCGCAGGTGGCGGATGCCGCTTCGGACATCGATTTGTACGTCTACACCACGTCCGTCATCCCGCTGCCTGCGCGCGAGGCGCTCGTGGCGCAGCGCGGGGCACGTCGCGCGGATATGAACCTGCAATTCTGGGACCTGGGCGACGAGTGGATCGACGGGCCGACCGGCATCGAGGTGGACGTGATCTACTGGGACACTGCCTGGATTACGGAGCAGATCGACCGGGTGCTCGTCCACCACCAGGCCAGCGTCGGCTATACGACGTGCTTTTGGAACACCGTGCGGAATTCGCTCTCGCTGTATGACCGTGATGGCTGGTTTGCCCGTTTGCAAACGCGATGTCAGTGTCCCTATCCCGAACCGCTGCGACGCGCTATTATTGCCAAAAACTATGCGGTTTTGCGTGATGTGATCCCCGCTTATCTGCACCAAATCGAGAAGGCACTGCAACGGCGTGATCTCGTCAGCGTCAATCATCGCGTGGCGGCGTTGCTGGCAAGCTACTTCGACGTGCTCTTTGCCCTCAATGCTATGTTGCATCCCGGCGAGAAGCGGCTACTGGAGATTGCGGCGGAACGCTGCGCCAAACATCCCCCGGCGATGCGCGAGCAGGTTGAGGACGTTCTCGGACTGGCGGCAACTGGAGATATGGCGTTGATTCAGGTTGTGAACCGGTTGATTGATGATTTGGATGTGTTATTGCTGAAGGAGCAGTTACGTTGTAACCAGGATGCTTTCAGGTGAGAGGTAAAAGCAATGGATGAAGTCGCTTGGGTTCGTTCATTTGTAACCGAGGTCAGTTCGCAATTGTCGGCAAAGGATCAACGTTTGCAGGCTCTTGCCAGCAAGAAACTACCCTACACTTACGAAGTGAAATACTACCGTAGCAATGACAATCCTGAGTTCGCTTCTATGGATTACGAAACGGATATTTCGGTTGTTGAGCTAGACAACGACCTTTGGAGGCCACGCGTTATCATTGAGACGAAGTTGGAGCGGATAACGACCCACGATGCTATTACCTACAGTCAAAAATCCGCCACGCATAAACAGGTTCATCCTTATCTGCGTTACGGGGTTCTGCTTGGCGACAGAAAACATTATCCTTTGCCCGGTAGACTGTTCAGGCATGGTTCACACTTTGATTTTATGGTCTCGTGGGTAGCTGAAAAAGCGACTGCTGAGGAATTTGACGACTTCATTGCCCTGCTACTTGAAGAAGTAGCGGCGTCGCGTGCGCTTGAAGAAATCATCTACAACAGTCGTAATCGAAGCCGAGAGCGATATACGTTTTTGCAGAAAAAACTGGTTCTGCGTTGACCAGAAATTCTTATGCACAGAACCAGTTATCTGAATAGCTCGCCTTACTCCCCAACCACCTCCATAGCAATCCTCGCCCACTCGAACAGCCGCTCCGGCTGATAGCGCACGGTGCTGATATCCTTCTGGATCAGTTCCAGCGGGCAGCCGTGCCGGGCGCAGATGTCGCGCGTCGCCGTCAAATCCGCGCGCACGGCTTCGGCGTCGAAGGCGTCCCAGGCGAGCAGCGCCGGGTTCGGCTTGCGCGAGAAGACGTAGTCCCGCCCGATCTCCGCCGCGCCGCGTTCCTGATCCACCCACGGACTCATCGAGACTTTGCGGACGTTGGGGATCATCCGCACCTGGGCCATTTTCTTGTCGAGTGGATCGCAGCAGCCGTAGTACACCAGGCCGAACCGCTCGCAGATACGGCTGGCGTAGTCCACCTCATACTCCTTGAACATACGCGGCGACACGGTGGAGAACATCTGCGCCAGGCCGAACATCCACATATCTTTCGGGCGTGGTTTCGCCGGATCGTAGCCGGGCGCGGGCAACTCGTCGGTGTACGCGCCCGTACAGTGGATCAGGCTTTGTGGGCCGCATAGTAACCCCTGGCTCTCCAACTGATCCAGCATACTCAGGTAGCCTTTGGTCATACGCCCGACCAATTCGTGCATCAGGTCGGACTGATCTATCAGGCCATATAGCGCGTTTTCCACCCCCATCCATGTGCTGATAGGATCCCACAACGAGAGGTACGGGTCCGCGCCCCACGCGCGCACGTCCAACAGCCCGTCGAACAGCGCGTGCGCCACGGCCAGGCGGCGCTCCGTTTCGGCGGAATCGTGGCTGATCTGCGGCATCTGCACCTTCTGTAGATCGTCCATTGTCTTGAACTGGTTCTCATACCGGTGCGCGACGACGTCATTCTGCGGATCGGTGGCGACCGTGGCCTCGTGGACGGCGATGCCAAAGCCGGTGTTGGTGATCGCCTTGGGGACGCGGATGAACGGCTCTACCACCATATCCACCGGGAAGTGTCGCCACTGGTAGAGCGTGCGCCGCAGAAACTCCTCGTAGCCGCGACATTCCGGGTCTTCGCAACGCAGGGTTAACTCGTCGTCGAGGTTCATCTCATTCCAGCAGACCTGGTCAATCATCACCATCGGGCGGGCCGGCTTGAGCGCGTTGAGCTTCCGCCACAAAGCGCGCTTCTCTTCCTGCACCGGCAGCGCGGCGATTTCGGCTACGCGGGCCGCTAGTTCTCGGATAATGGTTGTGTCGTGTTTGTTCGGCATCGAAAACTCCTTGTGAAAATAGTTAGATAGTCGTTGGTCAGATAGTCAGATTGTATACGTGCTACAGGCAAATTCAAGTTTGGTTTGCCGCACATCGAGACTATAATAGGCGAATCTTCACCCCGGATGAGGAGGTTGATATGGTATCTGAGGACAAACAAACCGTCATCGCCTGGATCGACGCGCATCACGACCTCATCGTGGACGCGCACCAACAGGCGTGGGAACTGGCCGAAGTGGGCTTGCTGGAACACCAGACGAGCGCGCTGCTGGCCGGTATTCTTGAAGCGCACGGCTTCATCGTGGAGCGCGGCGTCGCCGGAATGTCGACGGCGTTCGTGGCGACGTATGGGTCTGGTAGCCCTGTCATCGGTGTGATGGCGGAACTGGACGCGCTGCCGGGTCTCTCGCAGCAGGCCGTCCCGTACCGTGAACCAGCGGTTGAGGGCGGGGCGGGGCACGGCTGCGGGCATTGCAGCTACGCGGCGACGGCGCTCGGCGCAGCGCTTGCGGTCAAGGCGGCGATGGACGCGCACGGGTTGCCCGGCACGATCAAGTGCTTCGGCTGTCCCGCCGAGGAGAC
>DAOUAQ010000240.1:0-7844 GCA_034433375.1 Anaerolineae bacterium
TGCGCTGCGATTGTCGAGGACACGTATACGCTGCCACAAATCCAGCACGCGCCTATCGAAACGCACGTTGCCGTGGCGCGCTGGGACTTGGACGGGCAGGTGACGCTGTGGGCGGCGTCACAGTCGCCGTTCGCGCAGCGCGATTTGCTGTCGAACAGCCTCGGCGTGCCGCACGGCAACATCCGCGTGATTTCACCCTACGTCGGCGGCGGCTTTGGCGGCAAGGCCGGCATTTCGATCGAGGCCAATGTCGCGCTGATGGCGAAAGCGGTCAAAGGCCACCCGGTCAAAGTGCGGATGACGCGCGAGGAGGAATTCATCGCCACCAACGTGCGCCAGAGTCTCGTCGGCACATATAAAATCGGCTGCGACGCCGGCGGCAACCTGCTGGCGATGGAGCTGGCCTATTACTTTGGCGGCGGCGCGTACAACGATTACGGCGTCAACATCGCGCGCGCGGCGGGTTATTCCTGCACCGGCCCTTATGACGTAGCCAACGTCAAGGGCGATTCGTACTGCGTCTACACCAACCACCCAATCGGCAGCGCCATGCGCGGTTTCGGGATGCCCGAAATCCACTGGGGTCTCGAACAGGTGATGGACAAACTCGCGGAGAAAATCGGCATGGATGTGGCCGACTTCAAACGCCGCAACTGCGTCCGCACTGGCGACACGATTTTGACCGGGATGACGATGCCGAACGTAGACCTGGTCACGTGCATCGACAAAGTCACCCAGGCCATCGGTTGGTCTCGTAGGGGCGAGGCATTTCCCGCCTCACCCCAAGATGCACTGTCCCGGAATAAGGAAATGCCTCGCCCCCACAAAAAGCGCGGCAAGGGGCTGGCGATTATGTGGAAAGCCCCCGCGATGCCGCCGAATCCGGGCAGTTCCGCCATCGTGCGCTTCAACGAGGACGCGACGGTCAACGTCTACGTCGGCGGGCAGGAGATCGGGCAGGGCGCGTTCACCGTGATGGCGCAGATGGCGGCGGAGGCGCTCGGCGTGCCCTATGAGTGGGTGCGCGTCTCCGCGAACCCGGTGGACACGAAATACAGCCCTTACGAATGGCAGACCGTCGCCAGCCGCCTCACCTGGTCGATGGGGAACGCGGTCAAGGCGGCGGCGGAGGACGCGCGCGGCAAAATCCTCGACACCGTGGCGAAATACTGGGATGAAGACCCCGCCGACCTGGACATCAAAAACGGCGTCGTCGTTTCGTACAAATCGGAGCGCGAGCAACCGCTCAAGAAGATGGTCGTCTACGGCCTGCCCAACGAGAACTTCGAAGGCTGGCAGGGCGGGCCGATCGTGGGCAGCGGCAAATTCATGCCCACCTACGTCACCGGCCTCGACCCGGAGACGGGGCAGGGCGCGCGGGCCGTCGTTCACTACACCGTCGGCGCGCAGGCCGTGGAAGTGGAGGTGGACACGGAAACCGGCCAGATGGAGGTCATCAAAGTCGCCAGCGCCTACGACGTGGGCAAGGCCATCAACCCCGATCTGGTGATGACGCAGATCGAGGGCGGCGCGGTCCACGGGATGAGTTCCGCTTTCGAGGGCTTGCGCTTCGACGCGAAAGGCCGCCCGCTCAACGGCAGCTTCGTGGACTACAAGATCGCCACCGCGCTGGATGCCCCGCGCGAGATTCACGGCGATATCGTCGAGACGCCGCTGGAAGACGGCCCGTGGGGCGCGCGCGGCGTCGGCGAGCACGTGATGGTACCCACCGCGCCGGCCATCGCCAACGCGCTCTATGCGGCGACCGGCGTCCGCTTCAACGATTTGCCGCTCTCGGCGGAGAAGATTTTCATGGCGCTGCACCCGGAGGGGCCGGAGCTGAGTTGCGAGTTGCCGGGACGGTAACGATCTGGGAATTCGCCCTCTAGCAGAGTTGGAGTATACTCCTTGCTAGAGGGCAGATCCTCACAAGGAGGGGGGACATGACGACGACCTTAGCCTTACAACCTGCGCTTTGGGAGCAGTTACAACAAACGGCCAACGAGCAAAAAACGGACGTGCTAGAGCTGGTAGAGACGGCCATACACACCTACCTGCGTCAAATCGAACGCGAACAAATCGAGGCCGAAGCTGAAGCCTATCAAAAATTGCATCCTATGCTCACACAAAAATACCTGGGACAATATGTCGCTATCCACCATGGCCAGGTGATAGATCATGATAAAGATTTCCAACAGCTCCATGCCCGGGTCCGACATCGCTTTGGACGACGTCCAGTGCTGTTGCGGCGAGTTGAAGAAGCGCCGGAAAGAACGCTCGTCTTCCGAAGCCCAAGTTTGGAGCAGAGCTGATGCCGAGCATCCCATATCTTGACACCTATTACCCCGAGATCCCAGTGTTAGAGGTTTGCCTGGGATACCCTGCAGAAGAACTGTCGCTCGGCCCGTTTATAGCAATCGTTGATACAGGCGCAGACGGAACGCTAATTCCGCAAGATTTGCTAGATCAGATCGCAACACCCATGGTTGATACGATAAGAATACGGAGTCATTGGGGAGAATGGCGCCGCGTTATGGTGTTTACGGTGGACATGGGATTTGAAAATCTGCGCCTACCTGCGGTAGACGTTATCGGCGACGAGACAGGGACCGACATCATCTTGGGACGCAATGTTTTGAACCGTCTGAAGCTCTTACTGGACGGTCCTGGATATTACACCCAAATCCTATAGAAGTAATCGCTAACAGCGTGCAAAGTATCGAGCAAATACGTAGGGCGGGTGGGCAACCCGCCCTGCGTTTATGGTATGCTACACACCCCAATGAACGCGCCGGCACGCAATATGCGCACCAGATGAGCCTCATCCCCTGGCTCTTCTTTCAATAGGTTGTACCCCACGCCGAAAGAGTGCGTCACATGCGCATCGGAATTGCACACGACCGGAATCCCAAGTTGCTTTGCTGCCTCGCGGATACGCGGCTGATTGAGAAAGGCGACATTGGTGGAACAACCCTCCAGCGCATCGGGTGGATACTGCGCGATGTCGATGACAATGTCCGGGTGATAACGGAAAGGATGCGCCAGGGCAATCCACCCGCCTCGTTCGCGCACAAAGGCGTGTAGCGCCGGATAAGTCCAGTGCAAAGACTCCAATGCCGGATCGTGGATGCCGAGCACCAGCACATCCTCTTTCTCCTGGACGGTGATTTCTATCCCGCCAAAGATACGAAAGGGGGCATACTGCCGATTCAGCGCCTCTATATGCTCCGGCGGCGCGAGACTCGCGTGCTCGGTGAACACCAGCGCATCCAAGCCGCGATCCATTGCGGTGATAATCTGCTTGGCTTCGCCGGAAACCGCACAGACCGAACGTTCGAGCGTATGCACATGTAAGTCAATTCGCATACATTACCTCAACCCGCTATTTTGCCACTTGCAAAAATGGGTCACATAATTTATAATATAGTTATATACTAAATATAGTTTATACAACAAAGGAGTGAACGATGATTACAAGAACAGCATCCGCAGTATGGGAAGGCAATTTGACAAAAGGCAGCGGCGCAATGAGACTCGGCAGCGGGGCGTTTGAGGGCGCCTATTCATTCACCTCGCGGTTCGAGAACGGCGCCGGCACAAACCCCGAAGAACTCATCGGCGCGGCGCACGCCGGCTGCTTCTCAATGGCGCTCAGTCACATGCTGGCCGAAGCCGGCTTCACCCCCACCCGCGTGGCGACGAAAGCCGCTGTCAAGATGGACAAAGTCGAGGGCGGCTTCAAGATCGTGCGCATCGAACTGACCACCGAAGCCGAAGTTCCCGGCATTGACAAGGCCACATTCCTGGCGCACGCTAACGCCGCGAAGACCGGCTGCCCCGTCTCCCAGGCCCTCGCCAGCGTCGAAATCACCCTCCAAGCGCATCTGGCATAGTATTGAAGCGTAAAACGTAAAAACATAAAACGTAAAGACGTAAGCAGCTCTTTACGTTTTACTCTCTACGTTTTACGCTTTACGTTTTATTTACGGCCTCGCCGGGCTGCCGTCGGGCCAGCGGGTCTGTGTCCACCACTCGATGGTATCCTGGCAGGGATACTGCGCCGCCAGTTCCTCGTCAATGTCAATGCCCAAGCCGGGTTTGTCGCTTGGATACATATAGCCGTTGCGCACTTCCGGCAGACCGGGGAACATGGCGTAGACATGCTCCGGGAAGCGGCACCATTCCTGGATGCCGAAGTTGGGCGCCCACAAGTCCATGTGCAAGTTCGCGGCGTGTCCCACCGGCGAGGTGTCGCCCGGTCCGTGCCACGCGGTCTTCACGCCGTACATGTTGGCGAACAGCGCCACGGCGCGCGCCGGCGTGATCCCGCCCATCTGGCTGACGTGCATCCGCAAGAAGTCAATCAGCCGCTCTTCGACGAGCGGCTGCCACTCGTGCGGGCTGTTGAACAGCTCGCCCATCGCAATTCGCGTGGCGCATTGCTGGCGGATGTGGCGGAAGTAGGCGATGTCCTCCGGCGCAAGGTCGTCTTCCAGGAAGAACAAGTTGAACTGCTCCACGTCTTTGGCGAAGCGCACCGCGTCAATGGGCTGCAGGCGCTCGTGGACGTCGTGCAGCAGCTCGACTTCGTCGCCGACTTCCTGGCGGACGTGCTCCATCATCCGCAGCATATTGCGGCAGTAGGCGCGCGGATCGTAGTACGCGCCTTCGGGCGCGCCTTCGGGCTTCACCATCGTATCGCCGCGCCCACCATAGCCGCCCATCTGGATGCGGATGTAGCGGTAGCCTTCCGCCATAAACTTCTTCACGTTGTCGGCCACTTCTTCCGGCGAACGACCGTCGGCGTGGGTGTAGACCGCGGCCCCCTCGCGGCACTTGCCGCCCAGGAGATCGTAGACGGGCATATTCGCCAGCTTGCCTTTGATGTCCCACAACGCCTGGTCAATGCCGGAGATGGCGTTGTTGAGCACCGGGCCGTTGCGCCAATAGCTGTGGACCATCGCCATCTGCCAGAATTCCTCGATGCGCGCGACATCCCGTCCGATGGCGAAAGGGATGAGGTGCTTTTCAAGCGCCGCGACGACGGCGTGGAAGCGCTGCGTGAACGTCGCGCAGCCCAACCCGTACAACCCCGGCTCCGACGTGATGACCTTGACGATCACCAGCCGCGAACCGGCGGGTTGAGTGAGAATAACTTTAACGTCCTGGATCGTGATTGGTTTTGCCATAATAATCTCCTGCAAGAACAATTATAGGTTATGGGTTTCGGTCAATTTATACCCCGCAATGGCCGGAACTCGATTGAGTACAAGAGCCAAACCGCTACCACATAGGCTATCGTTTTAGGCAGCATCAGCGCGCCAAAAGCCGGATGCCAAAACACACCGATGACAGTGCCGGTGTATGTGACAAAAGAAACCAGAATGGCATAAGCCAGCGCCCGCAATTGATGGCGCAACGGAAGCAATTGGCGCAGCGCCTGTTGGAATAGAACCGCCATTACGCCCACGCCCTGAATTATGAAGGGAATGTTGCGCCAGACGCTCCACAGGGTCCGCTCGCCGTCCCAGTTATTCTGCGGAAAAGCGAGCAATACCAACCGCACCGCAAAGCTGACCAGCCACAGCCACAGCCACCCCGACCAGCGCAGACCGAATTTGCGTTTGCAGTAGAACAATAGGCAGAGGTAGAAAATAGTCAGTGTGAACGAACTTGCCAGACGGCCAAACCCAACCCACGTCAAGCCCAGGAAAGGCGATAGCGGATTGACCCCCGTGACGACCTCGTAAGCCTGGGAGATGAGGTGAAATGAATCGCCGAAAACGAGCAAGAAAAAAGCGGTCAGGACCCAGAGGGCGTTGCGCCGTCGCTCAACGCTCAAGCGCGGGATACGCACGATAGCGGCGATGAAAAATACCCATAGAACACACAAATAGATCAGATTGAATGTTGTGACCGGCCAGGACTGCATCATAAATACTCTCCTTTGCACTTCGGTAGAATTCGGAGAACTTGCTTAACGAACAAGGATTATACTCCACCAGGGCCACAACGACAACTTGTATTTTTGCCAAACGCAGAGAGCGCAAAGGCGTTATGCCTCTGCGCTCTCTGCAAAGAAAGGAAGAAGAAACAAGCAACACGCGACTGTATACAAAGGAATCGCAGGCCCCATCTGCAATTCCCAAGATACCAAAAGAGACCGGCGGAACGTTTGAAAGTTTGAACGTTGGAACGTTCCTACAGATATAAGAACTGCTGAATCAGCTTTTGACTGTGCCCATCGAGCGCGGCAACATTGGGAATCTCATAGCGCGCCTCGTTGACATCAATCAGCAGCCAGTGACCGGACGCAATCTCGCGGGCGTAATGAATGACACTGTTGCGCATCACAAACTCTTTGCGGCCTTTGTCGGTTTGCACCGTCCAGTAAAGGAAGCCCAATTCCTCTTTTATATTGAACACCTGCATGATCTCAGGGACGAAGTAGTGTAAGCCCAACTCGGCAGCGACCGCAGCGCGGCTGTCCGGTTGCAACTGGCTCCAATCCTCGATGATGCCCAACTCCGGGATGGTTTCGTCGGTAGCGTCGCGCACCGAGAGAAACTCCGTGTTGTCGGATACCGGGAAGCACGCCCGCAACGCCACGCGCGGATAATGCGTCAACACGTCCGGCGCGGCAGCATCCTTCAACGTCATGCTCAACGTGTCGCCGATCCGCTCAAAGCGGACATCCGCCGGGTTAAGGTAAACCACTTCAAAGGCTTTGGGCATTGCGCCTCCTACACCGCCGCCACGCCTTCGAGGCTGGCTAACTGCGTCTGCATCTGCACGAGATGGTAGAACGAGCCTTTGTTGTCCATCAATTGCTTGGGCGGCCCTTGCTCTTCCAGCTTGCCGCGATTGATGACCAAAACGCGGTCGGCGTTGTAAAGCGTCGAAAGCCGGTGCGCGATGGCGATAGTCGTTCGCCCCTTCACCAACTCGTTCAACGCCTCCTGGATTTGGCGTTCGGTGTCGGTGTCCACCGACGACGTTGCTTCGTCGAGGATCAGGATGCGCGGGTTGTGCAGAATGGCGCGCGCGATGGAGATGCGTTGCCGCTCGCCGCCGGAAAGGCCGGCCCCGCCCTCGCCCACGATTGTGTCGTAACCTTCGGGCAATTGCGTGATGAAGCCATGCGCGTTTGCGGCCTTCGCGGCCTGGATGATTTCCCGCCGCGTCGCGCTCGGTTTGCCGTAGGCGATGTTCTCCGCCAGCGTGCCGTGGAACAGGAACGGCGTCTGCAACACGATGCCGATTTGCTGGCGGATCTCCTCCATCGAAAGATCGCGGATATCCACCCCGTCAATGCGGATCGCGCCGCGCGTCACGTCGTAGAAGCGACACAGCAGGTTTACGAGCGTCGTCTTGCCCGCGCCGCTGTGCCCCACGATGCCGATCATCTCCCCCGGCTCAACGGTGAAGCTGATGTCGCGGATCACCGGGTAGTAAGGATCGTAGCCAAAGGTCACTTTGTCGAACTCGATCTTGCCGCCCGCGCGCGCGCCGCGCACCGGCTGCGCCGGCGTTTTCTCCGGCTCTTCGTCCAGAAGCTCAAACGTGCGCTGCGAAATGGTAAGGAAACGGTTCAACGCCTGGCTGATGTGCGTGAGGTTGGAGAGCGGTCCATAGAACATACCGAGGTAGCTCAGGAAGGCCATCAACGTACCCAACGTGATCTTGTCCCCCAACACCGCGCGCCCACCGGCGTACCAGATAATCAACCCGCCCGCGCTAAAAGCGAACGAGATCAACGGGAAGAACTTGCTCCACGCCAGATCAACCTGCAAGCGCGAGTCGAGCAGATTGACGTTACGGTTATGGTAGCGCCGTTCCTCCTC
>DAOUAQ010000241.1:0-22735 GCA_034433375.1 Anaerolineae bacterium
TGTCGCTGCCGCCGTCGTCATTGCCGCCGCTGTCAACGTTGCCGCCCTTTTCGCCATTTTGCTGGCCATTGTCGTTCACACCGCCGCCGTTATCTTCGCCGTTTTGCTTGTGTTTATCGTGTTCTTGGGGTTCACCGTTCTGCCCCTCACAGTCGCCGGTGCATTGTCCGTTGTCTCCGCCGTTGCCGCTGCCACTGTCGCCGGAATTCGGGCCGGGCGCTTCTGCATTGCCGGGTGTTTCGTTACCTGGCTCTGTATTGCCGCCGGCTTGTGGGCCAAATCCGCCGAGTTGTTGTTGCGTTTGCTGCATCGTTTGCAGCATCGCCTGAATCCTGGCCTGGGTGGGTTCGGGATGCTCCGGGTTCTCGCCCTGGTGCAGCCGCGCCATCAACTGCGTCATCACGCGCACCTGGTTTTGCAGTGTACCGGAGAAATGGGCGCGCAATTGCAGTTGTTGCGCTTCGCCGAGGCCCTCCATCGTTTGCAAGGCCAGCCCAACCTGAAGTTGGTAGCGCGCGATGAGCGGTTCGGGGATTTCATCGCCGCGCTCAACCAGGCCAACCGCTTCGTCCACCCGTTCTTGGGCGCAGGTAAGCGCCAACAGGGCTTTGGCTTCGCCATTTCCGGTCGTTGCCAACCGCACATTTTCGTATTGCACCTTGACCGGATACAGCACCGATCCTGGGAGGCTGTCTTGGGACGCGCTGACCGTACCGGCCGTCATCCCAAAAATGAGCGCCACTGCCACCACAACTTTCACCAATGCAGCCATCGTATCCTCCTTAAACTTAAATGAGAATAGGTCTTTCCATGTTTTACGACGCACGATGGGGGTTGGGGATACGGCCTCGGTCGAAAATTGCCGCGCTTCTGTCAGAAAGGCGCGCTTGCGCGCTTCCCATGAGGTCGCCTCCGGCTCTTGAACCGGACGCAGGGCCGACAAGACGGCAGCTACCTCAGGGGATAGCGTTTCTTGCATTTGCTCGTATTCACGTTTCATTCCATTCCTCCAAAATGCGTCGTAGACTGTCGAGCGCGCGATGTTGTAGGGCCTTGACTGCGCCTTCGGTTCGCTCGACGATCCGGGCAATGTCCTCGTTACTCAACTCTTCCAGATACCGCAGCGTGATAATTTGTTGCTGGAGCGGCGTCAATTGCCGCAAGGCGGCGCGAGCCTGTTCGACCTGCATCTGCCGTTCCACGTGTGCTGCGCCTTGATCTGGTTCTGCCAGGCTCTCCTCCACGTTGTCCAGTGCTTCTGGTTCCTGTGGCGGCTGGCGACGATAAAAATCAACGATCAGATTGTGCGCCACCCGATAAAGCCAGGCCGAGAGATATTCTGTTGGGCCGCCGCCTTGTTTCAGAGCCACCAGGAAACGGTGGAACGTTTCTGCCGTGATCTCTTCCGCCGTGTTCTGATGCCCGGTTCGCCGGTAGACATACCGGTAGATGGCAGGCGCGAAGGTATCGTAGATTTGCGCCAGCGCATCCTCGTCCCATTGTCGAGCGCGTCTCAACAAAACATCGGCTGTCTTCACACGAGCTTCCTACCCTTTATGACGCAAAATTGTGGAAAAAGATACGGGTTCAAGTTTTTCGTAGTTCCCATGAACACGTTGGGGGTATTATATCCTGTTTGGGGACAGATTCCAAAACCGGCCGGGATGTGTGTGCCCCGGCCGGTTTTAATGGTTGGTATCACGGCTAAGGCCGCTGATTGCTCAGGTTGCCCCTGCCGGCCCACATAGGACGGCCTGTTTCGTCACGTAAAACGATAGTCTGGCCGGTGGTGTGATTTTCAACCATGCCGGCTTTGAATTCTTCACCTTCTGTGTAGCCGCTGACTGTGATTTCATCGCCGACATTCACCGCAAATCCTGCTTCCTCGCGGTAATGCGCTGGCCCCATCCCGACGGCGACATCGCCGGTGGGGGTGCGCAGGGTCACATCGGTATCTGTTACGGTCACGATGCCGCGGATGGTCGCCCATGGCCCTGTGGTGTTTGCTGTTCCGCCGCCTGTTCCGCCGCCGCGATAGTCCCCTGATTCATTGGTTTGCGCGCGCCCGCGTCCCTGGCCTCCCTCATCCGCCAGACCCACTTCAGCGGATAGTTCGCGGCTTGACCTGGCGACCGCTGCGTTGTCGCGCTCTTGCCGCGCCCGTGTATCTGAAGGATGCAGCACAATGAAAACTGTCCCTGCGATCAGGACGCTGGCTAACAGTCCTACCATCCCATACCCTATTACTTTTTTGATCACGTTCAACCTCCTGGAGTGTAAGATGCGTCATTACCTAGGCGGTGATTTCGCACGATGGTTCCGGCAGTTTCCGTACCGGGAGCGCAAAAATCCGGCGCGTGGTACACACAATCCAATTCCAGTGCAGCACCAGGTGCACGACAATGCCGGCGATCATCACCAGGCTTGCCAGGGTGTGCAGATCGCTCCAGATTGTCCGGTTAAGGCCGATAAACGTCGTGGCGAAGTGCACATTCCGTCCGCCCTGATAGCCGCCCGAACCCATCACCAAAAAAGCAATGCCTGTGATGGCAGACATCAAAAACGCCACAGCAATCACGACGTCCAGCGCGTAGTTCAATTTTACTTTGTTCATCATTGTCCTCCTTGCTCAATATGATACCTGAAGTTTACCAGAAGTATGTGAAGGAATGATGAAGAATCTGTGGAGAAGTTGTTTATGTGGATGGATTGAAAATTTAGATGACTACGATTATACTTATAGTAGTTGTGATGATAGGGAGATTCCGTTATGGTGAAGATTCTCCATGTGGAAGATAATGCAATACAACGCGAGTTGGTACAGCGGCTGCTTGAGCTTGAAATTCAGGGTTGTGAAATGCAATTCGCCGACAATGGCGTGGAAGGTATAAAACGCGCGCAAAGCTGGCAGCCCGACGTCATCCTGATGGATTTGCGGATGCCGCAGATGGATGGGTTTGAAACCATCCAATCGCTCAAAACCACGCCGGCCACCGCGCACATCCCTATCATTGCGATTTCGGCCTGGGCGAACTTGAAGAATGAAGAGCGCGCTCTTTCTCTGGGCGCAAGTTGCTGCATCGTGAAACCCTTCGATCCCGACGAGGTCTTGACTGCCATTCAAACTTGTCTCAACGAAAGCCGGCGCACTCCATGAAACCTATTTGCCTATTTTACGTAACCTTTCTATAATGGAGAACATAGCAAGGAGAGAAAGATGATTGACGGACTCTTAAATCTCGCTTCGGCGTTTGGGTTGTCTACGTCGGCGGGATTGAATGCATATATCCCTATGCTCACGTTGGCGCTTTTGGCGCGCTTTACCTCGCTGGTCACACTGGGAGAGCCGTGGTCGGCGCTGACGAGTTGGTGGATTATCGGGTTGCTGGTGATCCTTCTCATCGTGGAGACGTTGGCCGACAAAATTCCCGCCGTGGATACCGTCAATGACGTCATCCAAACGCTCATTCGTCCTGCGGCCGGCGCGATCGTCTTTGCCGCAACAACGCAAAATACCATTCATCTGCACCCCGTTCTGGCTTTCGGCTGCGGTGTTATCCTGGCCGGCGGCGTCCATTTGGTGAAGGCGGGAGGGCGGCCGGTCGTCACCGCCACCACCGGTGGGGTCGGCAATCCCATCGTGAGCACGCTCGAAGATATTGTTGCCACCATCACGTCAGTGGTTGCCATTATCTTCCCCTACTTGGTCCTGGCGTGGTTCTTCCTGATGGCATTGTTGCTCTATTTGTTCGTGCGTCGTCGGCGACTACGGGCAGAAGCGCGCGCTATAGCGACGCAGCCCGCGGCGCATCCTGTGCAACGTTAAACTAGCCAGCCGACTATCTGGCTAAGGACTATCTGACTATTTATGTGAGGAGGACATTATGACCCAAGACCCTTTTTATGAATCCAATACACCCACGAGCTATCAGGCTCCACCCGCTCCTGCGAAGAAGAACAAAACCTTGATTATCATCATTATAATCGCGGCCGTTTTGTTCTTGTGTTGTTGTGTCGTAGCGGCGGGCTATCTGCTCTGGACTTATGGCGACCAGATTCTCTATGCGTTGGGCCTCAGTTCACTCATGACACTGCTTAATTGAAAGGGGAAAACCGATGACTGAAGATTTTGCCACACTTGATCCTGAGGACGTGAAGCCCGCATCGGAGATCGAGTTACCGTCGCCATTTGACGCTGTTGAGCCGCCACCCTTGCCGTCCGAGATTGTCGAAGCTGCCGATCTCGAATCTATCGCGCCGCCGCCGCTGCCGCCGCTCGAAATCGAGTATCCCGATGTCGAGCCTGTTTCGCCGCCGCCGGCAGAGTATGCAGAAACGCAGGTTCTTGGCGCGGAACCGCTCACGCCGCCGCCTTTCGTCGCCGCGCCGCCCGAACCGCCGTCCTTCGTGACTGCGCCGCCTGCGCCGTCGTCGCCGCCGCCTTACACCCATTCGGTAAGCTACACCGCCGACTCCACGGCTGCGGATCAGGCCGTGCCCAAGAAGAGCAATCAGACGTTGATTATCGTCCTGATCGTGGTCGCAGCACTGTTGCTGTTGTGCTGCTGCTGCGTTCTTCCCGTTGGGCTGATTATCGCCAACTGGGACGACATCATGTACGGTATGGGACTGCGCTTGCTCTCGTTGTTCTGAGAACAACGCCCAGATTGCGCCTGAAAACCCGATTTTGCACAAAAATCGGGTTTTTGGTTTGCTGTATAATAGAGACGTGAAACGTTCGGAGAAAATCCAGCAGAAACTTGCCACCCTGCCCACCAATCCCGGCGTGTATTTGATGCACAACATCCGGGATCAGGTGATTTACGTGGGCAAAGCGATCAACCTCGCCAACCGCGTGCGCTCGTATTTCCACGCCTCGGCCCAGGAAGACGCCAAGACGCGCCGCCTCGTGGCCGAAATCGCCGACATCGAGTGGATTATCACCGAGTCGGAGGTCGAGGCGCTGATCCTGGAGGCCAATCTCATCAAGAAGCACCGCCCGCGCTTCAACGTCCGCCTCAAGGATGACAAGCGCTACCCGTATCTCAAGGTTACGAACGACGAATTCCCCAAAGTCCTCATCACCCGCCGGATGCGCCGCGACGATGGGCGCTATTTCGGCCCGTACACTTCCACCAGCGCGCTGCGCGAGACGCTCGACCTGCTGCGCCGCCTGTTCCCCTACCGCACGTGCGACCGCGACATCACCGGCGCGGATCGCCGCGCGTGCCTTTATCATGATTTGAAGCTGTGTACCGGCCCTTGCATCGGCGCGGTGGACCGCGAGCAGTACATGGTCACCATCAACCAACTGATCCAATTCATGGGCGGCGAAACTGAAGAGATCATGGAGGGGCTGAAGGAGCAGGTTCAGGAGGCGGCGCTGGCGCTGCAATTCGAGCGCGCGGCGCAACTGCGCGACCGCTACCAGGCGCTCCAGCAGGTGATGGAACGCCAGCGCATTGTCACCACCGCCGCGATTGATCAGGACGTCATCGCCCTGGCGCGCGACAATGGCAATGTCTGTGTGGAAGTGTTCTTCGTGCGCAACGGCAAGCTGTTGGGGCGCGAGTTCTTTATGATGGAAGGCGGCAACGACAACGAAGAGCAGGAGATCGTGGCGGCCTTCCTGCAGCAGTTCTACACCGAAGCGGCGATGGTGCCGCCGGAGATTGTGTTGCCGTCCCAAGTGGCTGAAGCTGCCGTGCTCGAATCGTGGTTGCGTACCAAGCGCGGGGACGTGGTCTACCTCAACGTGCCCCACGAAGGCGCCGACCGCGATTTGCTCGATCTGGCGACCAAAAACGCGACAGAAACACTGCGCACAATCAAGGCGCAGTGGGAGATGGACAAACATCGCAGCGAGCAGGCGTTGACCGATCTGCAAACGGCGCTCGGTCTGGCAGTACCGCCGGTGCGGATGGAGTGCTACGACATTTCGACGACGCAGGGTGTGGAGGTCGTCGGCAGCATGGTGGTGTTTGAGCACGGCGTCGCCGAGAAGAGCGATTACCGCCGCTTCAAGATCAACACCGTCGAGGGGCAGGATGACTTCGCCAGTATGCGCGAGGTGCTCACGCGCCGCTTCGACCGCTGGCGGCGCATGGAGAGCGGCGAGCTGAAGGGCACGCGCGGCAGCCAGGCGTGGGCTAAACTGCCCGATCTGTTGATCGTGGATGGCGGGAAGGGTCAGTTGGGGATGGCGGTTGAGGTGCTGCGAGCGTTCGATTTGCAGGAGAAAGTGCCCGTGGTCGGGCTGGCGAAGCGCGAGGAAGAGATTTTCAAGCCGGGGCGCTCCACCTCCATTCGCTTCGATCCCGCCGCGCCTGCCATTCTGCTGTTGCGCCGCATCCGTGACGAGGCGCACCGCTTCGCCATCACCTACCACCGCCAGCGCCGCGCCAAGCGTGGTCTGGCCTCCCAGATTGACGAAATCCCCGGTATTGGCCCGGTGAAGCGCCGCGAGCTGCTCAAGCACTTCGGCTCGCTGGACGCGATTCAGAAAGCGGATGTGGAGGCGCTGATGGGCGTATCGGGCATCTCCAAGGTGCTGGCGACGCAAATCCGCGAGCATTTTGCGCGGCTGGAGAAGGAACTGGAAAACGAAGACGAAGGGTAGTGACGGCTTCAGCCGTTTAGCGACTGAAGTCGCCACTACGCGAGTGGTTATGACCCTCGACAATGAACAGCTTACTTTTCTACGAATATACCGCGCCGCTGCGCAGGAAGGTCTCCTCGCGTGGTTCGCGCGGCACGCCCGCGACCTGCCCTGGCGACGCGACCGCACACCTTACCGCGTCTGGGTCGCCGAGGTGATGCTCCAGCAGACGCAGGTGGAGAAGGTGCGCGGTTATTATGGGCGTTTTATGGCGCGCTTTCCCACAGTGGCGTTGTTGGCAGCCGCGCCGCTGGACGATGTGCTTAAGCAGTGGGAAGGGATGGGCTACTATAACCGGGCGCGGGCGCTGCACCGGGCCGCACAAGAAGTGGTTACCCGGTACGGCGGCGAATTGCCCGCCGACGTTGACGCTCTACGACGCTTGCCCGGTATCGGCGCGTACACAGCGGGCGCGCTTGCCAGCATTGCCTTTGGCATCCCGGCGCCGGCGGTGGATGGCAACGTCCGGCGCGTGTTCGCGCGGGTGTTGGCGCTCGCTGCGCCGTCTGCCGCCGATCTCGAAGCTGCCGTGCGCGCGTGGCTGCCCGACAACGCACCCGGCGCGTTCACCGAGGCGTTGATGGAATTAGGCGCGACCCTTTGCCGCCCGAAGTCGCCGCAATGCTTGCTGTGCCCGTGGCGCGATATCTGCCGCGCGCGGGCGCTAGGACAGCCGGAGGCTTTTCCCGCGCCGCAGCCCCGCAAGCCCATCCCGCACTACGATGTTGCCGCCGCCGTCACCCGCCGCGACGATGGGCGCGTGCTCGTGGCGCGCCGCCGCCAGGATGACATGCTCGGCGGGCTGTGGGAATTCCCTGGCGGCAAGCGCGAAGAGGGTGAAACGCTGCCTGAAGCGTTGCGCCGTGAAATGCAGGAGGAACTGGGCATTGAGGTCGCCGTCGGCGAGGAACTGATCGTGGTGGAACACGCCTACACGCACTTCCGCATCACGCTGTATGCGTTTGCTTGCCGTCTTGTGGCGGGCGAACCACGCTGCATCGAGTGTGACGACTTCCGCTGGGCCACGCCGGAGGAGATTCACGCGCTGCCTATGGCCGTCACCGACCGTAAAATCGCCAACACATGCGTAGTGGCGACTTCAGTCGCTCCTGCAGGTTGGCAAGACTGAAACGCCGCACGACTAAAGTCGTTACTACGCGCTTACGAGATCCGGGAAATCAGGATGCGGGGCGGCGGGGCCGTCGCGCAGCACACGCAGCATCTCGGCGTGAATCAGGCCGTTGCTGACGAGCACTTCGCGCCCGGAGAAGAGCTGCGCCGTCTCCCCGCCGTAATCGGAACAACGCCCCCCGGCCTCTTGCACCAGCAGCACACCCGCCGCCAAATCCCACGGGCTGAGGGACGATTCCCAATACCCATCGAAGCGCCCACAGGCGACGTAGGCCATATCCAGCGCCGCCGAACCGGCCCGCCGCACACCCTGCGAGCGCCGCAAAAAGTAGTCCAGCATCCGCGTGTTGTTGTCGGCGGCAACGCGCCGGTTGTAGCCGAAGCCGGTCGCCAGGAAGGCGTCCGCCAGCCGCGCTATCGCTGTCACGTGGATGGGGCGGTCGTTGAGCGTCGCGCCCGCGCCGCGTTGCGCCGCAAATAGCTCATCCCGCAGCGGATCGTAAACGACGCCGGCCTGTAGTTCGCCCCCGACCATCAGCCCCAACGAGACGGCGAAGTGCGGGAACCCGTGCGCGAAGTTGTTCGTGCCGTCTAGCGGATCAACGAGCCAGATCGGGCCGGGGACGTTCCACGGGCTGCCGCCCGTTTCTTCCCCCAGGATCGCGTGATCGGGAAAGGTAGCGCGCAGCCGGGCGAGAATGAGCGCCTCGGCGGCGGTGTCCGTTTCGGTGACGGGGTTGACTGCGCCCTTGAAGTCGAGGCGCTGAACTTTGCCAAAGCCCTGACGCACGATGACGCCGGCTTCGCGGGCAATTGCAGTGGCAGCAGCAAGGGGGGCAATCATTATGGTTTTCCTGTCAGCGTGCGCCACCAGCGTTGCCAGAAGGGCAGCGGCGTGGGCGTTGGGATGGGGACAGGGGTGGGAGTTGGGGGCGGTGTGAGAGTCGGCGTCGGCGCAATCGGCACAACCAGGGTTTCGCCGGGCTGCGTCATCCCGGCGTGGACGCGCGACCACTCATCAACGTAAGCATCGCTCTGCACATAGTCGAGTTGGGCTTGCAAGGTGGCCTTTTCCTCTGCGGCAGCCGTCAGCATCGGTTCCAGGGTCGAGACTTCTGCCTTGAGCGTCTGGTTCATTTCCCAGGCGCGCGTGAAGGCCGAGGCCAGCAAAACGACCAGCACCGCCAGACCACCCCAGATGATCCACGATATGCGCCTGATCGTGGTATTTTGTTCATCTTTTTTCGTCATAGCGCCCCCACAGTTTCGGCTGAATAATTCCAGTATAACACGCTCCTTTGACAGTTCAACTATCCTCCCGACATTGTTGCAACTTGTCTCTCACGTGTGTGCTCCATTCATTTGTTGATGCGATAAAAAACAGGTCTCTACATCCTTCTTACATTCCCATAAAGGAGATGCTTTGGAAGGTGTTTGGAAGGTTTTTGGGGCGTTTGGAAGGTGTTTGGAAGGTGAGGGGGTTACTGTTTCATTGTAGAACTTAATGTGGTCTTTTTTGTGGATGAGGTGATACCGTATGATGCTGCGCGCTGATGATGAAATTCCTCTTTACCAGCAGTTATATCAGCAACTTCGTGATAAAATCGAAAATGGCGCTTTAGAGGTAGGGGCGAAGCTCCCCTCTATGCGCGAGCTGGCGGCGGATTATGGCATCTCCCGTCTGACGGCGCGCAAGGCGATTGAGATGTTGGTCAATGATGGGTATGTCTATGTCCATCATGGCAAAGGCGCTTTCGTCATCCACTCCAGGATGCTGCAAGGCCCGGTTGCCGTTCTGACCCCGCCCGATATTGCCCCAGAGCAGGCAGAGATGCCTTCTAGTCGCGTCGTGAGCGTTGAGACGGTGGAGGCCGACGCGCTTCTGGCCGAGCGATTGCGGATCCTCCCCGGCGACAAGGTTGTGCGACTTGAACACGCCGAATGTGTCGCCGGTATCCCCGTTGTTCTAGCCGTCAGTTGGCTGCCATACGAGTTGTGCGCCGATGTCGTGAATTCCGAAGGGCCGTGCGAGTCTCTTCCAGCCGTCCTGGAGAAGAGCCTGGGCATACCGCTCCGGCAAACCGAAGAAACTGTGCGGGCCGCCCTGGCGACGCCGCGCGAACTCGCCGTGCTGGAATTGCCGGCCCCGTCTGCGCTGCTGCTGGTCCATCGCACGACTTACACCGCGCAGGGTCGTGTCGTCGAATATGCGCGGGTGGCTTACCGCGCAGACCATTATCGCATTGACCTTCCCCCAAAGCTGTGGCAGTAAGCGTAAAGTATGAAACGTAAAACGTAAGGGCGTAAAGTCCTTACGTTTTGCGTTTCACGTTTTATTTTTTCACTTCGTTATTGACGCTCTGTACAACCTCCCTTATAATGAAGGTAGACACCATCTAATTTCTTTCCCAGCTACGTCTTTCTCACGCTCTCACGTCATCAACTTCCCTAACCTTCAACCTTCAACTCTCAACTCTTTCCCGGGAGCAATGGATGCGCATATCTCAACTAGCGCCCTACCACATCTTCCCATATCGCGGCGGTCAGTACGTTTTCGACATCGAGACGAGCGCAATACTCAAACTGGACGCGCCAGCCTATGCGGCCCTCGCCCTACGTTTGACCGGAGCGTCTTCCGAGGCCATTGTGGCGCAGTTGTCGCGTGACTACGACGAGACGGTGGCTCGAACCGTGCTGCGCGAGTTGCACTGGTTGGAGCAGCGCGGCCTCTTTCGCGGTCCCATGCGCATCTACGACGACGCCGAGAACGAGGCATACATCCAACAGCTTATGCGGATGGGGACTAATAAGATCGAGCTGTATCTGGCCGAAGCGTGCAATCTGCGCTGCCGTTACTGCTACGTCAACGCGAACGACGCGCTCAACCACGGGCTGATGCCCTGGGACGTGGCCCGGCAGGCCATTGACTTCGCTTTTGCGCGAGCGGGCAGTGCGGACTCGGTCAACATCACGTTCTTCGGCGGGGAGCCGCTGCTCAACAAGCCCGTGCTCAAGCAAGCCATCGCCTACAGTCAGCAGTTGGGGGCGGAACAGGGCAAAACGGTGGGCTATGCGATGACGACCAACGCCACCCTGCTCGACGATGAGATCATTGACCTCATCAAACGCTACAACTTCGGCCTGATGATCAGCCTGGATGGCCCGCAGGAAACCCACGACGCGATGCGACCCTTCGCCGACGGGCGCGGCTCGTTCGAGACGGCGACGCGCAACATCAAGCGCCTGATGGCGCGCCGCCGCGCAGTGACGGTGCGCTGCACGCTCAGCAACCTCGACCTCGACCGGCCCAAGATCGTGCAATTCCTGGAAGATTTCGGCTTTACGCGGGTGGCGATGAGCCGCTGCACCGGCACGGTGGACGGCCTGGGGCCTTACGATATCGGCCCGGCGGAGAACGCCGTGCTCCGCGCGCAAGACGACTTTTTCACCGAGCGGCTCTTCGACCAGTTGACGCGCGGCGCGCAGATCAAGTTCAACCCGTGGGCCAATGTTGTGCGGTCAATCCACGACCAGCAGAACCGGCGGATGCGCTGCGGCGTGGGGCGCGGCTGCACCACCGTGGGCATTGACGGTCGGCTGTACCCTTGTCACCGCTACGTGGGGATGGACAAGTACGTACTCGGTCACGTCACGACCGGCATAAACCAGGCCGCATTCGCCGACTACCTGCGCGGGTACTTCAGCACCAAGCGCAAGTGCGAGACCTGTTGGGCCATCAACCTCTGCGGCGGGTATTGTCCGTGGTATGTTTCCGGCAGCGACGGCGTATTTGCCGAGCCGGAGGAGTGGTGGTGCGAGGAGATCCGCCAGTGGTACGAGATGGGCATCTGGATGTACGACACGTTGCGCAGCGACTATCCCGATTACTGGCGGCAGTTGGTGGGCGAAGAAGCGCCCGAACCGCTGTTGAGATAGCTATCAGCTTTCAGCTATCAGTGTTCAGCTAAATGACTGCGTTTTGCGCCTCTCTACTGGCAGTTAATAGCCGATGGCTGATAGCTGACGGCTGAACGCTGACAGCTTACACGAAAGGAGGGTGTACGATGTTTGATAAAAAAATGGATAGACGAGAGTTTCTCAAAGTGGTCATTGCTTCGGCAGCAGCAGCGGGGTTGAGCCACTTCCGGTTTTTGAATTTCGGCGCGACAGGGACCGTGCTTGCGGACAATGTCGGCTGTGATGTTGCTATTCCGGATTACTGCAACCCCGGAGAAGATTCGGACATTTGCCCGGATCCTAACAAGGCCACCAGCTCAGATGTTTGCATCCCTGAAATGGGAGAACTTGACGAGTGTACGACAGGGCCTGTGTTCGATCCGGATATCTGCAATATGACGAATATACCTCCAGATACTTGTTTACCAGAAGGTGATCCTGATGAGTGTGAAATTCCACCGGGAGGCCCGGACACCTGTTTCCCCCAACCACCGAGTACCGCAGATATATGCCCCGATGGACCGCAAGGCGATGGCGATATCTGTAACGAAACCGCCCCTAATGCCAATGCCGACGAGTGCATCCCAGCAGTGCATGAATCAGATAGTTGTTCTGCTTCGGCGGAGCCGGATTTCTGCCGTCTCCCTGGGGGGCAGGTCGTGCATGATATTTGCAGCCCGCCGCAAGACCCAGACATTTGTCTGGAAGGCGGTCGAAATGTGGAAGATATTTGTGATCTTGGGGCTGGCGACCCGGATTCGACAAATGCTTTGCAATTGACAGCCTTCAACGCGCGTTCGGGTGTAACCCCGGTGGGTGTGGTCGCCGCACTTGGCGTCGCCGCGCTGCTGCGCCCGAGGAAATAAGACTACAAAAGTCTCGCGTGAGACTTTTGTAGTCTGGAGTGTATGGTTTGTAGGGCGAGTTGGAAACTCGCCCTACATTCTTTACCCTTACGGTCGGATCAGCCCGGCGAACCACGTGCCTGCCGAAATCCAGCCATTGCCGTTCCCGCCCCATCCCTGGTTGACGTAGAACTGGTGATCATACTCAGTCCAGCACCAGATGAAACATTGTTGGCGTTGACGCCAGCGATAGCCGTAGGCCAGCGGATAGTGGTTGAGCCAGCCGGTGCCGATGATGGAAGGCGTTCCACGGTAGACGATGGAATCGCGTGCTGTCACCATCAAGCCGCCCTCGTGGATGCCCAGGACGTTGTAGTGCGTGCTGAGCGTCGTGCCGGTGCGCCCGGCGAGATAGCCGGAAGCCCCACCCATATCCCAGGGGGCCGTCGCGCCGCTGCCAAAGGCGCAGAACGTGCCGATGCGCTGGCGGATTTCCCACATCATATTTTTCACGCCGGTATCCCAGTATTGCGGCGCAACGGCGTTAGCGCCATAGCCGCCGTTCTCACGATACAGACCCCATCGCCCTGCCCAGTAAGCGTTGCCGCTGGCGGCTTGATTATCTGCCCACCCAAAGAGCATTGACCAGGCGGTAGCGCCGCAACCGCTCCAACAGTCGGAAGGATTCTGCGGATCGCTGGCCTCCATCTGACCGTACAGGCGTTGGGCGCCGTGCGTACCGGCCCAGTAGGTGGTCCACGCGCTCCAGCCGCTCACCGCATTGGGCGCGTACCGGCCTTCCCCCTCGAACGCAGCCACGGAGACTGTGCTGGAACTGCCGTCGTGTTTGGAGAGCACCAGCGGCAGGAAGACCTGGTGGAGTTTCACAATCTGGAACTTGACGGTCTCCTTAACGTCGTTGCCGTAGGTGATCGTCGCGGTGAAGGGCGTAAACCCATAGGGCACACTGTTGGCGACGGTAATCCTGAAGAGTTCGGGCAGTGGAGCGCCCGGGGTGACGGTCTGTGTGGTGATATAGGCCATACCCGGCCCTTCGAGCGACACAGTTGGCGTCACATACAGCATAGCAACGTCATAGATGTCGTTTTCCCGCAGGACAATCCCGTACTCCAGGTTGGCCTTCTCGGCGCGCCAGGGTTCGCTCGCCTCGCGTTTCTGCTCTTCCAGGAGAACGGCATAACTCGTTGCGTAGCCGTCTTTCAGCTCGTCCCACGATTCCCAACCGGAGATTTTCAGCTCAATGGGGGGAGCCGTTGGCCCGGTGATGACGAGGGTGCCGCTAATTGTTTGGGCGGCTTTGTCGTCGTCAATGTTCTCATCGGGAATCCACGTGGTGTCGGTCAACTCCTGCTCCTTGTCGAGCCACTCCATCTGCATCCCCTCAATCTTGGGTGGCACCTGACCCAGGGTCGCCACCACATTGCCTTTGCCATCCTCGGCGACGTAGGAGAGCGTATCTAACTTGAAGTAGAGCATCGCAGCGCCGTCAGATTGGACATCAAGGATGTGGGTAGGCGGATCGCCGGTGAAATCCCAGTGCGGAATGGGGAAGTCATTTTCGTTGGCAGCGAGGATGATGAAACCGGCAGGGAGCAGGATTTTCTCGGGGATGACGACAGGAAACTCGTAATAGGCCGGCGTTTGCCGGTCGTCGGGGCGGAAGAGCAAACGCACCGGCTCGCCCAGAATGGCGCGCTCCCAACCCGGCGCACTATCGCTGCCGCGCATTTCCTCAAGGTGCTGCGCGGCGCGCCGGTATATTGCGGTGGGAACATCGCCAATCGGCATAGTGCTCTTGGGCGCGCTTTGCGCGGTATCGGATGGGGAAGATACTCTCCAGGTGAGACCTGCCAGCAACGCCAGCAAAAACGCCAGGCGCATGAAACGCTGCACAGGTTGACGGTATTTGTCTGACACTTTAATCATTTTAAGCCTCCTATTCAGTGAAAGAGAAAGGGTAATATGTTGAATAGTATAATCTATTTGTAATATAAAGTCAATACTTATCTTATAAATTAGCTCGTAAAAGTCTTATGATCCATCTAAAGCGTAAAGCGTAAAAAATTACGTTTTACGCCTTACGTTTTATTGAAGGGACCTTTGCCACCTTATGTGCGCCGGGTATAATGACGGTATGCTCTATCGGCGATGTTGTCTTGTGCTCGTGACTGTGGGCTGTGCTGCATTGATACTGCTGTCATGGCAGGTTGCCGTCGCCGGTGACGCGCTGCCGCCCAACACCTTTGCCGGGCCGTGTTCCGCGTGGACGCCGGTGAACGATGGCGCGTTCGGCATGGGGACCGGCGGTGACAGCAGCTATAACAGCGAAGAAGGCTTCGAGGTCGTCGTCTTCGACGATCAACTCTACGTAGGCATAGAAGCCGACAACATCTACGGCGCGCGGCTCTGGCGGACGAAGGCCGGCGTCCGCGTTCCCACCGGGCAGGCGGATTGGGAAGAAGTCGTCGCCGACGAAAACGGCTACCCCTTCGCCAACCCCATCACGGCGCAAAACGACCACATTGACAGCCTCGCGGTCTTTCAGGGCGTGCTTTACGCCAGCACCGCCAATCGCAGCGGATTTTCACTGGGGATGCTGGTCTACAGCAGTACGACCGGCGTGGCCGGTTCGTGGACGCAAGTCATCACGCCGGGCTTCGGCGACGAGAACAACGTCAATTTCAAGGATATGATCGTGTTCGACGGGGGCGCGACCGAATGGTTGTGCGGCGGGACGGCTAACGCCGTGACCGGCGCGGAGGTGTGGTGTACGCAGGACGGCGCCACGTGGATGCAGAAGAACACGGACGGCTTCGGCGCGCGCTCCAACATCTTGATCGCCTCGACGGGCGTCTTCAGCGGCGCATTGTACGTTGGGATTGCCAGCGAGATCGTCGGCGGCAGCGTCTGGCGGACGGACGATCTGGCGACCTGGACGCAGGTCTTCACCGCCGCGCACCCGCGTGTGGAAATCGCCGCCTCGTTCGCTGGATACCTTTACATCGCAGCGGGCGCGTATGATGGGCGCTACGGCGGCGGCCCGCTGCGCCTCTACCGCAGTCCCACCGGCGCTCCCAGCGCGTGGGAAGAAGTGGGGCAGGCCGTGGGCGCGAATCCCAACAACACGCGCACCATCGTGGATGGCGCGACGGTCTATAACAATGCGCTCTACCTCGCCACGATGAACAAAGTCAACGGCGCGCAAGTCTGGCGCACCAGCGATGGCGCAACCTGGACGCAACAGAACGCGAGTGGTTTTGGTTACACGGAAACCTTCGCCGCACAACTTATCCCCTTCAACGGCTACCTTTACGCCTGGACGTCGAACTACGCGGCCGGGCAGCAGGTCTACCGCGCCGCCTGCCCGATATGCCAGACGCGCGTTGTCACCGGCGCGGGGCGTTTCAACTTCGACGGCGTCGGCGCGAGCATCACGCTCACCGCCGGATTTCCGGAGGCCCTGACCATCTGCGTGCGGCCAGATGCGCCGCCCACCGCGCAAACCACGGCGCTGCCGGTAGCCCGCGCCTATCACCTCGCCGCAGCGCCCGCGACGGAGACGTTCACCGCCGACGTCACGCTGACGTACACGCCGGAGGAGCTTGTCGCCTCGGACATCGGCGACGAGGCGAGCCTGCATCTGGCGCGTTGGGACGGCGGGGCGTGGATCGCCTGTCCAGAGGCCAGCCGTGACTACAACGGCATTGCGCGCACCGTCACCTGCCGCGACGTGGGCGACTTTTCCACCTGGGCCATTGCCGGGGAAGGCGGCATCCCCACGCGGGTGCGCGGCCTTGCGGGGCGGCCTGAGCGCGGGATGGGGATTGGCGCGCTTGCGGCGCTGCTCCTGAGCGCGGGCATCCTGGCCGTCTTGCGCCGTTGCGAAAAATGAGATTAGGACTTGTCAGCGTTTCTTTCTCGTGCTATGATAGGAGTACTCAGGTTGTGTTTTCTTGTCTCTCACAAAGTCAGGAGGTGCGACGCCAACCTACAATCCCATAGATTTTACGAAACCCCGTATTCGATGATGTATTCAACCATAATCTTATAAGGAGGAAACCCATGTACGAAACACCGGAAATTGTATACGAAGGCGACCTGGAAATCCAGGCCGGCAGCCCGTTGGGCGTGCCGGATTTTGAGGAGTTGGAGTGGTAGGAGCAGAGCCATGACGATGAATCGTGTTTTACGCACAGTGTTGATGGTCACGCTGAGTATGGCGTTGGCGGTGGGGGCGTGGGGCGGGATGCCCGCGGGGAAAGTGGCGGCGGCGACGTGTCAATCCAATAATTCCGGCAACTGGAGTGACGCCAGTACATGGACTAATTGTGGCGTGGGTGTGCCCCAATCTGGCGATGCAGTGGAAATTTTGAGCGGGCACACTGTTACGTTAACAGCTGCTACAAATATAGGCGCTGGTGGGTCTGTTACAGTCAAAAATGGTGGGATACTGAATCTTGTAAGCTTTGCACTTACAGCAGGAACTCTCATTATTGAGGATGGAGGGGAAGTTCAACAAGGAGGAAGTAGCGGTGCCCCATCTGGGACTATAACGGCAAGATCATATGCGGCTAATAGTACTTACACTTTTAATGGTAGTCAGGCTGGTCTCACTGGAACACATCCCACTTATGGAAATTTGAATTTTGCTCCTACGCCGACGGGAAACGGTACTTTTGGGGTGAGTTTAGTTGTTCAAGGTGATCTAACTATTAATTTAGGTAGTACACACGAAGTTCGTTTTGCAACTGGCACGACTGTTAATCGCAACCACACAATTGGCGGCAATCTGAATGTGCAAAACGGGATTGTCGTAGGTAACAATGGTTCAGTCGTTTCAACCATTACGATTGGCGGAAATTTGAATGTTACTGGCGGCACATTTCGTGGCACAAATGACGTAGGCAATGTGACGTATAACATTGCAGGAGACATATTGTATAATGGTGGAACTTGGCAGCTAGATGATGGGAGCTCAACTGGAACGTTTGCCATTGTTCTCGCTGGAACAACGCAGCAACTTGGCGGCGCAAACCCAATAGCGGTAGACAACCTGACAGTAAATGGGGGTTCAACAGTAACCATTAATCAAATTCCTACCGTTGTCGGCACTCTGGTTAACAACGGCACGCTCAAACAAACCCAAACCGTCAACAATGCCACCGTCAACTTCCTCACCGTTAGTACCGACAAATATCGCGGCGCAAATATTCAAACTACCAATGACCTGGGTAGTGTCACCGTCGCCATCCAGGGCAACGCGAATGTCTGCACTAACAATGGTGGATCTCCTGCTTATATCAAGCGCTGCTTTTCCATCACCCCGACCAACAACGGTGCGGCTACGCTCACTCTGTGGGCTACCGGTGGAGAACTCAACGGCATTGCTAACGCCGATCTGGCCCTGTATCGGTATGTTGCCGGTTGGATTAAGCAGTTGACCAATTTCAGTGTCGGAACTGGTTCAAACAGCTATAACTACGTCACAGCTGACGTTGACGGCTTCTCCAGCTTCTTGATGGGCCATAAAGACAATGCGCCTATGGCCGTCACCTTCTCCGGCCTGAACGCAACTTCGCCCTTCGCCGCTCTTGCTGTGGGATTATTGGCCGCCGGCCTCGTCGTGCTCCGCAAGCGCAAGTAGCGTGCGCTCTCGCGATTTCGCTTTCCTCCCGCAGACACCGCGTCTGCGGGAGTTTTTTTGTAGCTGCGCGCTTCATTGTTTTTGACAGGGTTTACAGGACGGACACGATTAGGAAGGCTCTTTCATCCTGTGAATCCTGTCCAAAGAAAACAAACCACGCAACACGCTTCTGTTCGCGCGCAACGGGATTCCGGTTATACTGTGGGGCATCGCGTATTTGGGGGTAACAAAAATCACCCCTTTGTAGCTAGGCTCGGATACCGGGCGCACGGCGTGCAAAGCCGACTTTCGCATACAAAGGAGTGAATTTCTTATCAGAATTGTACTTGAAAATCACAACACTGTCAACATTTGTGGGATGCTCATAGACCGGCGAATCGGTCTGGTCAAACAAAAGGTCAAGAAAGGACATATACTGTGGAAAACTTGTACAAACGCTACAGCTTACTGTTGTTGGCCGCACTCGGCGCGCTGTGCTTGCTGCTTCCGTGGCGCGCCATCGCCGCCCAGCCCGCGCCCACCCCTTCCCCCGACACCCTCCCCGACACCCTCTCCTTCTCTCCTCCTCCCCTTCTCTCCCCCTCTCCTCTTCTCTCCCTCCCTCCCTCCCTCCCCACCCCCCTCCCCGCCCCCGTCTGGCGCATCGGTATCATCACCGACGGCGTCTACGCACTGGACTACGCCACCCTCGCGGCGGCGGGCGTCCCCGTCACCGGGGCGGCGCTGGCGGATGTGCGCCTGTTCTGGCGCGGGCAAGAGGTGGCACTGCACGAACTGGGAACGGGCACGTTTAATCTCGGCGAGGCGCTCATCTTCTACGGCGAGAAATTCCACGGCGACCGCCAGGATGAGGAGTATACCGACGAAAACGTTTACTGGCTCACCGTGGATGCCGCCGCGCCAGGTTTGCGGATGACGACGCGCGATGTGACCCCTACAGAGGCGCCGATCGGCGTCTGCCGCGTCAGCGTCGTCGCCGAGCAAAACCTGCGCTACTGGGCGCGCGCCAGCACGACCCCCGGCACGCTGACGACGTGGTTCTGGGAGTACATCAACATCGCGCCGCCTACCGTCGTCACGCGCAGTTATCCCCTGGCCTTGCCTGCGCCGCTCACGACGGGCGCTGCGGCGACGTTGGTGGTGGAACTGGCCTCCTTCAACTACAACGATAGCGTCAATCCCGACCATCACGTGCGCCTGCTCTTCAATGGGACAGCGTTGGGCGATTTTTATTGGGACGGCAAGACCGGCTACGTCATCACGACGACGGTTCCGGCGGCGGCGCTGTTGACCGGCAACAACACGCTGCGCGTGGCCTACGTCACCGATGTGGGACACCAATCAGTGTACTTCGACCGCGCGGAACTGACTTACCGCCAATCCCCTGCGGCGAGCAACGGGACGTTTGTGTGCGCGGCGCTGACGGACGCGGCGGCGACGTACACCGTCGCCAACTGGCCGGCCGGGGCGCGCCTGTACGATGTGAGCGCTCCGTTGCAGCCTGTGGCGCTCGTCAACGGTGGGGCGACTTTTGCGGATGCCGCGCCGGCCGGGACGCGCTACCTGGGCGAAGTCCCGCGCCCGGTCACGCTCACGCCCTACACACCGGACGCCAGCCTGCTCGCGCCATCCTCGGGGGCGGACGAGATCATCATCGCGCCGCGCCATTTCTTCGCCGCGTTGCAGCCGCTTGTGGCGCAGCGGCAAGGACAGGGGTTGCGCGTGCGGGTCGTCGCTGTTGAGGACATCTACCCGTTGTTCAACGGCGGCGTCTTCCACCCGGAGGCGATCCGCGCGTTCGTTGCCTACGCGCACGCCGCCTGGCCCGGCCCGGCGGTGAAGTACCTCTTCCTCGTGGGCGATGGCAACTTCAACTTCAAGGGCTACAACCCGGCGAGCTACGGCCCCTTCACCCCTACCTGGATTCCGCCGTACCGCGAGTTCGCCGATCCAAGCCAGGGCGATGTGCCGGTGGATAGCCGCTTTGGCGACGTGAACGGCGACGGTTTCCCGGAGGTCTACGTGGGCCGCCTCTCTGCCCAGACGGTGGACGAGGTCGCCGCCTACGTGACGAAGGTGTTGGCCTACGAAGCGCAGCCGCCATCCACCTGGCAACTGCACGCGCTGCTCGTCGCCGACAACGGCGAGACGAGCGATGAGGGCTTCGACAGTCAGTTGGAGCGGCTGCGGACGTTGTTCCCCACCGCGCTGACGACGCAGAGCCTCTATATGGAAAACTACTGCCCGCCAGCTCTGACGCCCTGTCCGGCGGCGACCTATGCCGTCACCCAGGCGTGGAACGCGGGCGCGGGCCTGCTGGTGTATTCGGGACACGGCTCCATTCACCGTTGGGCGCACGAGCCGTTGATCTTCAACACGCACCTCACCGCGCTCACGCAGACCACGGCGCTGCCCTTCCTGCTCTCTCTGGACTGCTGGGATGGCTACTGGATGTTCCCGCCGCTGTATCCCAGTCTGCCGGGGCGGGATGTGCGCTCCATCGGCGAATGGGCGACAACGGTATTGACGGAAACGGGGGCTATCGCAGCCTATGGGCCGGCGGGGCTGGCTTATGCGTCCAGCGAGGAGACGCTGGCGCGGGCGATGTTCCGGGCGGCGTTCCAACAGGGCGTCTTTAACCTGGGCGAACTGACGCAGGTCGGGCGACAGGCCATCCGCACTTCGTATGAAGCGCGCACCTATACCCTGCTCGGCGACCCGGCGCTGACCTTGCCGTGGTGGCTGCGGCTGCGCATCACACCGTCGGCCTTGACGATGCAGCCGGGGCAGGCGGTCAACCTGGCCGCGCTTTTGCTCCGCGAGGGCGACACGCGCTTCGGGCAGACCTTCACCGTCACGCCGACGTGGACGGTGGATAAAGGGGTGGTGGATGCTTATGGCGTCTATACCGCGCCGGCAGACGCCAGCGCGCCCGTTACCGCGCAGTTGACCGGCCATCTCGGCCCGCTGACGGCCTCCGTGACCCTCACCATCGTGGGCCCGCCTACCGCCGTGGTCGTGTCTCCCGATCCGGTGGTCCTGTTCCCTGAAGAAACCACGACGTTCGCCGCGACGCTCGTGGATGCGTGGGGCAATCCGGCGGCGGTCCCGGCGACGCTGGTGTGGACGAGCGACATCGGCCGCATTGACGCGCAGGGCGTTTTCACGGCCTCTTCGCACGTCGGGGATGGCTGGGTGACGGTCACGGCGACCGTGACAGAGCCAACGCCGGTCGCTTTGGTTGGCCGCGCGCGTGTCCACGTCCTGGCGTCTGCGCCGGCAGCGGTGGTCATCCAGCCGGACGCGGCGCAGCTTCGCGTGGCCGAAGCGGTCCCCTTCACGGCAACGTTGGTGGATGCCTGGGGCAATCCGGTCAACATGGAAGCGACGGCCCTGTGGCAAACGGACGCCGGTGTGGTGGATGCGGAGGGCGTGTTCACCGCCGCCATCCGTCCCACTCTGGGACATGTGACGGCGACGCTGTCATTCTGGCTCGGCGCCGAACCGCGCCTCTTGACCGACAGCGTCCCGGTGACGGTGACGGCCGGCCGGCCGGCGCGGCTCACCGTGCTGCCCAATCCGGTATTGCTCCAAGTGGGTGAGACGGCGCAGATGACGGCGACGCTCTATGATGCCTGGGACAATCCGACCGCGTTGACCGCCACCGTGTTGTGGAACAGTGACGTGGGCGTGATTGACGCGCGCGGGCTGTTCACGGCTCCTATGCAGGCGGCGACCGGGTGGATCACGGCGACACTGCCGATCAGCGATGGGACAAATACGATTTTGCTCTCCGGTGCGGCGCGGGTGGAGGTGAGCAAAACAGTCTACATATACCTCCCGCTGGTGCTGCGGCAATAGGCGCGAGGCTGAAGCCCGCATACCAAAAGAGCAAAGCCCTCCTCAAAGGGGTTGTAACCAGCCCGCAGGGCTTTGCTCTTCTGGCCTGACGCTTGAGAGTCAGGTTTTCTGGACAAAATATGTGACTGTGCCATAATGCCCCTGTTTAGTCCAGTCGTCTTTAGTCTTGTAGTCTTCAGTCCTGTAGTCCTTAAGTCAGTCGTTTTCGGACTACCCGACTGACGCCTACCTGACTAAGGACTACCCGACTAACGACTACCGACCATCAAGGAGATCACACATGACGACATCAACGCAGTCCGAATCCAAATCCTCACGTGGAAAGACATTGTTCGCCCTGGCCTTCGGCTACTTCATTGACCAGGGCGAGGCGCAGATCATCTCCGTCCTCTTTCCCACCATTCAAAAGCTGTGGGCGCTGGATTACCAGGCGTTGGGCCTGATCGGCACCATCCGCAGCTTGTTGCAGGCGCTCAGCGCGCCGTTTTGGGGCTACGCCGCCGACAAACTGTCGCGCAAGCGCGTCATCATCTTCGGGACGGGGTTGTGGGGCATCTGGACGGTCTTCTGCGGCTTCACGCAGAACTTCGGCCAACTGCTCGTCATCCGCGCCATCTC
>DAOUAQ010000242.1:0-23527 GCA_034433375.1 Anaerolineae bacterium
GTTCGCCAGCACCTCCGAGCGCACGCCCAGGCGCCCGCCGGCCACCGGCCCCATCACCACGATACCAACGCCTTTCGCTTTGGCATGGGCGATGCCGACTTCGAGGTCGCGGTTGAGCAGATTGTATTGCAGCGTGATGGATTCGACGTAGCCGGTATCAATCAGCTTCATCAGCGCCTCGTTGGTGTCGTGGAACGAGGTGCAGATGTGCTTGATGAGGCCCTGGTCCTTGGCCTTCTGCATCCACTTGCTGATGCGCGGCTCGACGGCGTTCACGTAACGGTCCCAGTTGATGCCGTGGTGGTTGTAGATGTCGATGTACGCCACGTCCAACCGTTGCAGGCTGTTTTCCAGATTCGTCCACCACGCGGACTCGTCCTCGCCGTAGTAGGGGTTCTTGGTAGACACCACAATTTTATCGCGCCAGCCCTTCAGCGCCTCACCGACGACGCGCTGGCTATCCTCATTGCAATAGCCGACCGCCGTATCAATGTAGTTCAACCCTGCCTCGAACGCGCGGTGGATCATCGGAATGGCTAGTTCGCGGTCCACCACCTGCGCGCCGTTCACTTCCATCATCGGCAACCGCATCGCGCCGAAGCCCAATTGTGATACTTTGTGCCCGGTTTTTCCTAATTCTCTGTAAATCATCTTTCTCCTTAGTCTGATCGTCGTTAGTCTTGTAGTCGTCTTATCCGGTCAAGCAAACCGAAATCCGTTGGAATCCGTTCAATCCGTTGACAGCTACGGCGTGCGTGTGTACTGCTGGAAGAACGCCCACATCTCGCGCGTGGCGTCGATGTCCTGCGTGGTGTGCCCGACAATCGCCTTCGGCAGACCGCCGCCGCCGGGCCAGGAGTGGCCCCCGCCGTTGATCGTATAGAAAGGCACTTCGGCGTTCTGGTTGCATTGCGTGTACTTGATGCCGGTGACTTCGCCCTGTGTGGGAAGCTCAGCCGGCGTCTCGGCGCAGCCGTTCTGCCGCGCCCACTGCGCTACCCAGTCCGGGATCACGGGGAACGGCTGCTCGGCTGGACCAGACTTGCCGCCGTAGTAGGGAACGATCCTGTCGGCGGTGCCGTGAAACACGATCATCGGGACCGTTCGTGAAGGTTTACATGCGTCCAGTGGGAAAACGTATGCGCCGGCCACCGTCCCGATCGCAGCAATGCGCTCGGAAAGTTTGCACGCCAGCAGATACGACATTCCGCCGCCGTTTGACAGCCCGTTGGCGTAGATGCGGGCCGGATCAATGTTGTACTCGCTTTCCAGCTTATCAATGAGATCGGAGATGAAGGTGACATCTTCGGGCGGGGGATTCAACAGGTTAGCGTGTCCGTGCGCGCCCCAGCGTTTCGGGAAGCCCGTGCCCGACGGGTAAACCACGATGAAGCCGTATTCGTCCGCCAGGGAATTCCACCCGCTGACATCGCGCTGGTTGGCCGGCCATTGCGCGAACCCGTGAATGGTGATGACGAGCGGCGTCGGCGTGGCCGGATCGTAGCTCGGCGGTACGTAGAGCAGATACTTGCGCTGTTTGCCGGAAGATGTGATCGTTCCATTGGTCTTATCCGCTAACCTGTACGCGAGGACAAATGCCAGCACGAGTGCAACCGGCGCGCCTAAAATGAAGCCAACGATCCGCAACATCTTTTTCCTACGTATGATGCTTTTCTTTGCCATACAGTGTCCCCTTCGACAGGATAACCAAGAATCCACGCGAATTTTCACGAATACAGGGCAAAAATCAGTGAAGATTCGTGGTAAGACTATCCCTGTACCGGCGTCAGTTTCACCAGCGCGACGTCGTGGCTGTCAATCAGCGTGGAGAAGTCGCCGGTAAAGACGCCCAAGTCCTCGCCCTTCCATAGATCGCGCACTGCGCATGGACGGCGGTCGTGCAGGCCCAGCGCTTCCCAGGCGACGGTTGCCCGGCGTGCGTCGCGCTCGCCCAGGTTGAACAGTCCCACGGCGATGCTGCCGTCGTGCAGCGGTTTGGCCCACGTCTCGACGATCTCCCACGCCCAATCCGTCTTCCCCACGCGATAGCCCTGGCGACCGAACGGGTCCTGGTTCACCGCGATAACCTCGCGGTTGAGGATGATGTCGCGGACTTGCTGGCTCATCGCGCGCACATCGCAGCCGAGCATCAGCGGCGACGCGAGCAGGCACCACAGGCTGAAATGGCTGCGATACTCGGCGTTGGTGCAACCGCCGTGCGCGACGTTGCCCTTGCCGTACATCCCCACCACCAGCATATCGGGATCATTCCAGTGCCCCGGCCCAGCGTAGGCTTCCAGCCCGGCTTGCCGGTTGAAGCCGATGTCCACAATGGATTCCCACGAGTCGTTGATGTCGCCGGTGGTGCGCCACATGTGCCCGCCGGCCTTCGCGCCCCATTCCCACGGCTTGTGACTGCCCCACTCGCAGATGCTGAAGAGGATCTCGCGGCCCGTCGCTCGCAACGCCTGGCCCATCCGCTGGTAGAGCCTGGGGCCGTCCACCCCGGCCGGCGCGAAGCAGAAGTCGTACTTGAGGAAATCCACGCCCCATTCGGCAAACGTCTGCGCGTCCACTTCCTCATAGCCATAGCTCGCGGGCAGACCGGCGCAGGTGTGGCTCCCGGCGCACGAGTAGATGCCGAACTTCAGCCCCTTGCTGTGGACATAGTCCGCCAGCGCGGGGATGCCGCCGGGGAACTTCTCCGCATCCCAGGTCAAGCGCCCATCCACACGCTCGCGGGCCTCCCAAATATCGTCAATGACGACGTACTCGTAGCCGGCATCCTTGAGGCCCTCGCGGATGAAGGCGTCGGCGGTCTCACGGATGAGGTCCTCGTGGATGTTGCCGCCGAAGGTGTTCCAACTGTTCCAGCCCATAGGAGGGATCTGTGCTAACATGTTTTCTCCCTATTTGACAGGATTTTTACGCCAGGCTCGGCGCTTGCCAGCTTTCAGGGGTGTAGTGGTGCAGTTCGATGCGATTGCCGTCGGGGTCGGTGATCCACGCCTGGTAGCTGTGGTCCTTCCCCATTTTGATGGGGCTGACCTCAATGCCGCGCGCTTGTAAGTTTGCCACGGTGGCTTCGATGTCGTCCACCTCCAGGCAGATGTGCTTGAACGACTGCTTTTCCGCCGGCGCGTTGAGCTGGCCCTCGAACAGCTCGATGAAGTTGCGCCCGCCGAGGTACAGATAGACGCCGAATCGCCGCCCGTCGTCATCCCGGAAATCGAAGGCCTCCTTCAATCCCAATCCATCGCGGTAAAACTCCAGCGATTGCCGCAAATCCGATACAGTAAAACACGCGTGTGCTAATCCGGTAATCATCATACACTCCTTATCTCAAATGTGGGGACGTTTGAACGTGTAAACGTTCAAACGTCGTTCTCAGATGTTGCAGATGGCGTATCCAGCCCCTCCACGTCGGCGATCCACGCGTGCCAGTCTTTGGCCGGCCAGGCTTTCTGATAGGCTTTGAGCAGGCCGACGATCTCTCCTCGCGTCACCTCGCTGTCGGTGAAGTTGATCTTTGTGATGTAGCGCGTCATCTCGTCGAGGAGATTCAGGCAGTGTCTCTGGATGCGACCGCCGAGCTGCGCAAATTGCGCATCGCCGGCCGAACGCCCGCGCAGCGCGGCAACGCGCTTTTGAAAAGGTTTCAGCCAGGCAGCCGGCACCCGGCCTTCGGTGATCTGTTGGAGCGCCCGCAAGCGATCCTGTATCGCGCGGGTGACCATTTTCGAGGCTAACACGGTCAATCCATACATGCTGCCGGTCATGATGGCGATAAACATAATGAGAATTGCGATTAATGGCCCTGCTGACATTGTCATCACCTCTTTGGTGTTAGATGCGTGAACTGTACTCCGAAAATCGAAGTTTGGCAAATGGCGCAGGCGCGTCAACCTGTCCGTTGACTTTTCCATCGCGCGTCATACAATGTTCTTACCTTTGTAGGGGCAAAGGCATGATTTTGACATTGAGGCAATGGGGGAAATGTTCGATGAGGATTTTGGTGACAGGTGGTATTGGCAATGTTGGGCGCACAGCCGTCGCGCGTTTGTTGCGCCATGGACACGAGGTGCGCATCCTTGACCGGAGCGCGCCGGAGGTGATCGAGGAGCAATTTTGGGAGACCGTCAGGGGAGCGGAATATCATCAAGCCGATACAACGGATTATGCGGTGTTGGCCCCGCTGTTTGACGGCATGGATGCCGTCGTCCATCTGGCGGCGTATGCCAGCCCGCACCCCGCGCCGTCCCACGAGATTTTCCGCGTCAACTGCGGTGGTACGTTCAACGTTTACCAGGCCGCGGCGAACGCCGGCATCAAGCGCGTGGTTAGCGCCAGCTCGATCAACGCGCTCGGCTACAACTACGGCATCAAGGGATTCCCGATTCAGTATTTTCCCATTGATGAGGCGCATCCCGATTTCACCACGGACATCTACTCGTTCTCCAAGCGGATGCTTGAGGAGACGGCGGATTATTTCTGGCGGCGTGAGGGGATCTCCGGAGTGTGCCTGCGCTTCCCTGGCGTGATGAACCCGACGCTGCGTTGGGGAAACTGGATCAAATTCTTCACGGAAGGCGCGCGCGTGGCTTTTGAGGCAGTGTTAGCCCTGCCACCGGAGAAACGCGCTGCCCGCTTGCGTGCGCTCGTTGAACGGGAAGAAGCCCGCCGCGCCGAACGTCCTCACGAGTGGCGGCCCGGCGTGAGTCGCTGGATGCGCGATCGTATGGAAGGCCCGCGCCTGCCGGAGGAGCTGTTGATCTGGGGTCGCACCGACTTTTGGGCCATCATCCACGTTGAAGATGTGGCGCAGGCCATCGAGAAGGGGGTGACGGCGGAGTACGAAGGCAGCCATTCGATCTTCGTCAACGATAAATACAACGCGCTCGGCGTGCCTTCGCGGCAATTGGCGGAATTCTTCTTCCCGGAGGTGACGACGTGGAAGCAGCTCGTGGCAGGCAGCGAAACGCTGGTCAGCTACGCTCGCGCGCAAGCGTTGATTGGCTTCGAGCCTGAACACCCCATCCCCACCTGGAACGCATCAAACACGTAGGAACGTTCCAACGTCTAAACGTTCCAATGTTCAAACGAACTTTACCGAGGAGGTTTTGATGAAAATTACGAAGCTAGAGACGTTTTTGGTCAAGCCGCGCTGGCTGTTCTTGCAGATTCATACCGACGAAGGATTGGTGGGCCTGGGCGAGCCGATCCTCGAAGGGCGCGCGTTGACGTGCGCGCGAGCGGTGGATGAACTCGCGCCGTACTTGATCGGCCAGGACCCCACGCGCGTCGTTCATCACTGGCAGGCGATGTACCGCCACGCTTTCTATCGCGGCGGGCCGTTGCTCACCAGCGCGTTGAGCGGGGTGGAGCAGGCGCTGTGGGACATCACCGGCAAGGCGCTCGGTGTGCCGGTCTACAAGCTCTTCGGCGGCCCCACCCGCGACCGCATCCGCATGTACAAGCACGCCAACGATCCCGCAGCGATCCAGTCGTGGATGGCGCAGGGATTCACGGCGTTCAAGACGGGCGTGCATGGCGGGCGTCCGGCGCGGATCATCGAGAGCCTGGCGTTCGTCCAGGAGGCCGAGGCGCACTTCGCCGCGCTGCGCGAGGCCGGCGGGCCACATGCCGACATCGCCATTGACTTCCACGGCGCGATCAGCCCGCAGACGGCCAAACTGCTCATCAAGGCGCTCGAACCGTACCAACCGATGTTCATCGAGGAACCGTGCCAGGCGCAGAACCTCGACGTGCTGGCGGAGATCGCGCGCGGCACGCACCTGCCCATCGCCACGGGGGAGCGTGTCTTCACCAAGTGGGGCTTCCGCGAAGTGTTGGAAAAGCATGCGGCCTCCGTGTTGCAGCCGGACTTGTGTCATGCCGGCGGCCTCAATGAAGTGCGCATCATCGCCGGGATGGCGGAGGCGTATTACGCCGGGATTGCGCCCCACAACCCGCTGGGGCCGATTTCGCTGGCAGCGTGCATCCAATTGGACGCTGCGATCCCCAACTTCATCGCGCAGGAGCACACGACGTTGGGTGAGGGCTATCTGAAGCAGCCGTTTGTGGCGAAAGATGGCTTTGTCGCGCTGCCCACCGGGCCGGGTCTGGGCATCGAGTTGGATATGGACGCGTTGGAGGACAAGATTGATCACGACTGGCGCAACCCGGAGCGGTACGATCCCGACGATGGGTCGGTGTTGGATTGGTGATCGACTCTTTGGATAGGGGGTGGAAGTTGTCTGCCTGAGCCGATAAAAAAGCTGCTGCTGTTGGAAAACAGCAGCAGCTTTTTGTCATGGGATCTTACTGTACTGTGACGCTGTCAGTAGTTTCGACGTTCATACTGGGGGCGTAGGTGAAACCGCTCTTGGTCACGTCAGTCACCGTGAAGGTGAACGTGCCGGCTTTCTTGATGCTGGCTGATTGGAAGCTCACCGTGCCGTTGGCGCTGGTCGTTCCGCTGACCGAGCCGGTGGTGGCGCCGCTCCATGCGCCGTAGACCGTCGCGCCGCTGACAAAGTTGCCGGCCGTATCTTTGATGGTCACCACAGCAGTGGCGCTGCGGTTGTTGCCGGTCTTCTTGCCCGACATAGCGATGTCGAAGACATACATCGTGCCGCCACCGCCGCTGCCACCGCACTGACCACCGAGAGCTTTCAGGGTGTCACAGGCCTGCACCAGGCCGTAGCCGTAATAAACATCCCGCCCTGCTGCGCCGAGATCAAGCACATTCGCCGTCAAGGCTGCTCGGATTTCGCCATTCGTCTTGTTCGGCGCGCCGCTCCACACCAGCGCCGCCACAGCCGAAACGTGCGGCGTCGCCATCGAGGTGCCGTCCCAGGCTTCGTAGCCGCTGGCGGGCTGCTGGACGTTGCTGTAAACGTTGCCGTTCCGCCCAAGCTTGTTGGCGACAAGGTACTGTCCGTCTTCCTGGCTCAGGCTGATGGCGATAATGCTTGAACTGTTAGGATCGAGCGTGCCGAGGAAGTTGCCCGGCGCGTTGTTGTAGATGACCGCTGCTGCGCCGCCGCCGTTCTGGACGTTCATCACTTTATCGTAGAAGCTGATGTCGCCGCGCTGACAAAGCACTACCTTGCCGGTCCATGCGCCGGTCATTGTGCATAGGCCGCCGTCCACTAATGCGCCACTGGCCGAACCCAGGGCGGCGAATTCGATGTGGTTGGCCTGGTAAGTGACGCCATCCACGGTGAGTGTGTTCGTGGCAATCCACGGCACCGTGCTCAGCACCGCTACACCGGGTGCGGCCAATTCAACCTGGCTGTTGAACTGCGAGAAAGCGGCGACAAGTTTGTTCTCATCAATCGCGGCGACCGACACGACCGAACTGTAAGACGCCGGATAGCTGAGAGCGCTCGTGCCTTCGTTGCCCGCCGCGGCAATCGAGAGGATGCCTTGTGAATACAGGTTGTTGAACGTGCGCTCCTCAAGCGTGTTTTTCTTCGCTCCGCCGAGGCTCATGCTGATGACTTTCGCTCCTGCCGCCGCGCAACGATTGGCCGCGTCTGCCAGGGTAGAGCTGTACGTCCAGCCGCAGGCTGCGCCACTAAAGACCTGGACGAAATAGAACGACACCTTGCCAGGGGAAACCCCCATCACGCCGACGCCGTTGCCGAACTGCGCGGCAATCGTGCCGGCGACGTGCGTGCCGTGTCCGCAAGAATCGCTATCCCAGCCGGTAGGATATCCACCTTTAATATCAAGGCCGTTGAATTCCTCGTGCGCCTTGTAGATACCGGAGTCAATCACGCAGACGGTGATCCCCGCGCCGGTTGCCGCGCCCGAGTCGATGACGCCGTCGCGGTTCGCGTCCCAGACATCGCGCGCTTGCACCATATCAATGCCGTAAGGCGCAGTCTCGCCCATCGGCTGGCGCAGCACATCGGCCTCAATGCCCGTCACATTGGGGTTGCGCTGGATGCCTTGCAATGCCTGGGTGGGCAGCGTCACCGCAAGCGCGCCGAGGTCGTCAAATTCGTAATGAACCTGCCCTTTGGCCGCTTGCAGCGCGTTCATCACCGCGCCCTTGCGCCCAGGGTCAAAATAGACGATCACCCGTTGTTGATCTGCGGGGTCGGTGGAGGGGGTGGCGGCCACCCGATTGGCCGAAGCCAGCGAGGCCAGTAGAGTTAGCAGGACAAACGCAAATGCGAAAAACCGCAACTTACTGTTCATGGTTAACGCTCTCCTTATTCACAAAAATGTTGAAATGGGATTGATCGTCAGTTGAAATACAGCCCGATCGTTGTGGGTGAGATAGGCGTCACCCGCCGATTATAGTGAGGTTTTGTGTCTGAATTTGTCGTATATGGCTCGATAGAAATCATCCTCCTGCGCTTGGTCCCCTGATGCTGGTTCACTTCCCGCCATCGCCTACCTGATGAAGTGATCGGCATCGCTCTTCATTATAGGCAAATTCCGGGAAAGTCATCCCGCCATCACGTATTTGTTGATTATTTTGGGATTAGCAGTATTTTCGTGATGGAGGTGAATGATGAGCAATCACTTTAGAATCCAGCGGGCGTGTACGTATGCAATCGCTGTGTTTCTGATGGCGGCGATCCTTCTTATAACGCCGGCGGGAGCGTCCAAGACCGCTCCCACGCTTTTGACGGTGAATGGAGGGGAAGGCGCGCGAATATCTCCCCCCACTGGCATTGACCTCGATGTGACCTACATCAACCGCGCGCCGCTGTACAAGGCATACTGCGTGCAGTATATGTACGACGCCCCGAACCAACCCGGACGCCCCTATCTCTGCCCCGGCACGGAGGCTGACCGGCGCTGGCCTGAGCCGGGCGAGATCGTCACCTTCACGGCGCACATCATCAACAAGGGAACCATTGCCAGCCCGGCCTTCGACTATGCCTGGCGCATGGACGGAACGGAGGTCGCCAGCGGGACGCTGCCTGCATTGGCCCCGGCGGCGGAAATCACGGCAACTTACGCCTGGGCGTGGGGACACGCGCTCTCTCCCGATGGGCAGCGAGCGTTGGGTGAGCACAGCGTGCGTTTCACCGTTGATCCCGCCAATGCCATCGCCGAAACCTACGAGAGCAACAACAGCCGTGAAGACCGCACGAACGCGATGAGCTTTAGTATCTACATCACACCCGAGATGATCGAGGCTTACAACATCCCTGTTGATCCAAAGTACCCATACTCGGCGGAGGATTGGCTTCAGAAGCAGATTGCGGCTATGAACGCTAACTTTGCCAACTCCATCTACCCGGTCACGCCGCAAGGCGCGACGCTGCGTGTGCGCATCAACACGATTGGCATTGCCGCCGCCGCCCCGCCGCCGGATGGCGCGCACGACGGCGGCTGGTTCGTGGATGCCGACTACCGGCACGGGGTAAGTGCCTGGTACGACTCTGCTACCGACATTGACTGGGCGCTGATCCACGAGTTGAGCCACCAGGTGTCGGTGATTGACCTCTATGCCATCGGCGTCTACGCCTCCAACGTTTTTGTGACAGGTCACAACAGGATGCCCGCCAACGTCGGCTTCGGGTGGCCGGGTGGCGGTCTGATGGGCGGGGGCGACATTTCCCCCCACACCGATTCACATCTCTATTCCAGCCATACGGCCGGGGGCGCTTCGACCTTTGCCGGATACCGCAATGGTTACTACGGTTCCTACCTATTCGACATTCCCTTGCAGAACTATTTGCGGATTCTTGACAACCAAGGAAACCCGGCCTCCGGAGTCGCGGTGTCTCTCTACCAGCGCACCGGCCCCGTGGATTGGACCGGGCACATGGGTGTGGACAACACGCCGGAGATCAGTGGCGCGACGGACAGCGGCGGCATGTTCCCGTTGCCCAATCGCTCCGCCAACGGCGGCGCAGTCACCCTCAACGGCCATGTCCTGCACGATAACCCCTTCGGCGTGGTGGATATCATTGGCTGCCAAGACCTGTTTCTCATCCGGCTCACCCAGGACGAGCACGAAGAGTTCCACTGGCTGGACATCACACAGTTCAACCTGGCCTACTGGCTGGGGGATACGATCAGCCACACCTTCACCATATCCTCCCACGTGCCGCCTGCCGATGCTCCGGTCGCGCCGGAATTGCTAATGCCGCGCGTGGAGGGCGCACGCGCCAGCCTGGCCTGGAACCCCAGCCCATCCCCAGGCGTGATTGGCTACCGTGTCTACCGTGCCACGCCACCTGTGTACGGCTACGTGGCCGCCAGCGACCTTCTCACGGATACCCACTTTGTGGAGGTGTTTGGGGGGGCGTACGATGATGGCCAGAACCGGGTGTATGCAGTCACCGCGGTGGACGGGAGTGACCGTGAGAGCGGGTTCAGCCCACTCATCTCCGTCCCTGGTATCTCTAGTCCTGTAACCGTCGCTATCGCCCCGGATGGGGCCAGGGTGGTGCTCAACAATTGGAATCTCTACCCGCTGCTCCGCCAGCAGACGGATGGCCGATACACCCAGCGGCTCGTGAGTCCCCACTATGACATGATACTCGCCCACTCTCTGACTTACGACCGGGCTGAGCGGTTACTGGTCAGTGGCCTTGGAGAGTTCCCAGGTGGCCGTCGCGCGGTACGCGTCTACGACCAGGATATGCAGCCGTTGTGGGCTTTCGGCGGCGCGGGTTCGGCGCCGGGACAATTTGTCACGCCGTCGGGCATTGCGACGTGGGGGCCTCTATGCACCTATGGCGATCCCTACGAGCTGGACGGGCACACCTTACTCTTGGTGGACTTCGACGGCAGTTACGACGGAGCGCAAGGCGAGATCGGGACCCCCAACGGCACAGAATTCACCCCGGGTCGCTATGTTCAAGGGGTGAGCATTGATTCCAACGACACATTGACATACACAACCGCCGGAAATCTAAACCAGGCGCAGGGCGCTATCGAGTTCTGGTTGCGCCCTAACTGGCCCGGCAATGACGAGCAAAGCTATACTTTCTTCGAAGTAGGCGAGCAATGGTTCAACCGTATGCGCATTATGAAAGATGGCGCCAACAACCTGCGTCTCATGGTGTGGGACAGCACTCTGGAATATGGCGTGGCTTACAACGTCGGTCACTGGCAGGCCGGAGAATGGCATCACGTCGCGGTTACCTGGCAGGGGACAAACATCGCTATGTATGTGGATGGTGTGCAGGTGGGGAGTGAGAATAATGCCCGTCTGCCGGATATACTGGCGGCTGAGATGTACGTGGGTTCTGCCTCGCGGGAGGGTCAGCAGGCCAACGCTGTGATGGACGAGTTGCGTATCAGCGACATTTCTCGTCTGGGAAACAGCGACGCCTGCACGCGCATCCTCGTCGCCGACAGCGCCGCGCACCGCATCCAGGCTTTCGATCTTCTGGGCAACTTCCTGTCAGCCTACGGCGACACGCCCGGCACGCTGTTGGGGCAGTTCGATACGCCGCAGGATATTGTCGTAGACAGCAACGAGCGGGTCATCGTCGTAGACCAGGGCAACGACCGCCTGGTCGCCCTGAACTTCGACGGGCAGACGTTTAGCCACAATGCCGTCATCATCGCCGGATTCAACAGTCCCACCGGCATTGCGGTGGACGCTGCTGACAACCTCTACATCGCCGACACGGGTAACAACCGCATCGTCGTGTTGGATGCGGCCGGCGGCTTCGTGGCTGAGTACACCGCGCCCAATGATGGCTACACCGGCCCATTCAGCGCGCCGCGCGGCGTGGCGGTGGAGGCAGATGGCGACATCGTCGTCGCGGATACCGGCAATGGTCGCGTGGTCACGATCCGCAACCTGGGACATAAGGTCTATCTTCCGCTGATGATGAAATCGTGGGGAGCGCACGCACAGCAACGGTAAACATCGCGCTGTGTTATCTTTTCTGCAAAACTGCGACATAGATAACGGAGTCTATGCACACAGCAGCGGCGATCACGCCAACGCCGGTCAGTGATGCCGCCCCAATCGGTATGCCCAACCCGGCCGCGGTGTACTGCGAAGCGAGAGGCTACCGGCTTGGCGCGCACACAGACGCGGACGGCGGCCAGTACAACGTGTGCGTTTTCCCGGATTTGACGGAATGTGAGGAATGGGCGTTCTTCCGTGGGGAATGTCAAATGGGCGTAGACCTCACCGGCTGGATTGACTACGTCAATCCAGATTACGCCTTTGCCTTCCGCTTCCCGCCGGATTGGGAGTTGGAAGCCATACAGGGCTTGGACAACACCATGGCCGGCCATCAGGTCAAACTGCACATCCGCCCGGAAGCCAACCGCGAGATCGAGTTAATCATCAGTTTCAAGCGCGTGGGAGAAGATCAACTGCTCTGGCCGACCGGTGTAGGAGACGGTGAGTTCTTCGACAAAGGACAAACCTGGCTGATGGCGGAGCCGGTGACACGCCATACCCTCGTGTGCGATGGGCGGGATATGAGTGTGTATTATCAGCAAGAAGGCGGCGTCCGGCGCGGCGACCTCGAATTCGCCATCATCCTGAGCTATGTCGGCAGTTACGCGGATGGCTACGCGATCCCGACGGAAGTTCAGACTTTGGCCGATGCCGTGCTTGCGACCTTTGCGTTACGGCCATAGACAGCTCTCCTAAAAACCGGAATTTTTACAAAATCCCGGTTTTTATTATGGAGACATACAGGTTCAATTCGCATAGGCTATTGTCAGGCCGGAAGAAAGGTGTATGCTATAGATACAACTGAACACGCGATAGTTTCTCAACGGAGACGCATAGTGTTACCCCACGATTGTACGCTGCTGCCGCTTGCTCACGGGATGCTCCTTGTCTCGCGTGCGCACGCGGTATTCTGCCGCGTGCTGCCCGACGATGTGGCGCTCATGCGCGCCGTCGTCAGGAGAGAGACCACGTCGGACAGTCTGTCGCCGGCGCTGCGCGTTGACCTCGAACGGCACGGCTTTTTCGATCCACCCCGCCCACCCAAACCCGATACACCGACCGTTCAACTGCAACTCACCAATGCCTGCAATCTCGCGTGCGCCTACTGCTGCACGAATTCGGGGAGCCACCGCGCTCAAGAGGTGAGCTACGCGGCCATGCTCGACGTGGCGCGGCAAATCCCGGAGGTGTTAGGGCCGCGCACCTCCGTCGCCCTCCTCGGCGGCGAGCCGTTGCTGATCCCGTGGGCGCTCGATCTGGCGGAGGCGATCACACAATTGGGCCTACCGCTGACGCTCTTCACGAATGGCCTCCCGCTGGCCGACGCCGACGTGGCCCGCAGGACGGCGCGCCTGACGCAGCAAGGGATGCAGGTGCGCGTGAGCCTGGGCGGCGTCTCGGCGGCCAGTTGCGACGTGATCTCCGGCCATCCGCGTTTCGACGCGGCCTTGCGCGGCCTGCGCAATCTGGCAGCGTTTGGCGGAACAGCGACGGTGGATCTGATGTTCATGCCGCAGCACGCGGAGACCGTCGCCCGCGAACTGCTGGCATTGCGCGAGCAGTTGCCCGCCGCGATGCCCATCGCTATGGGCATCCTGTACCTGAGCGGGCGGGAAACCGGGGAGCATCTCTTCCGCAGCCGCGCAGACCTGGAGGCAGCCCTGGATCGTGTGGCGTTCGAGGCCGGCGTGGCGATTCCGGCAGCGCAAACCAGCCCCACCACTTACCGCCGCGAAGGCTGCGGCTGCGCCATGGGGCAACATCTCCACGTGCGCAGCGACGGCGCGCTGTTCAACTGCTTCAAGATGGAAGAAAAAGTGGGACATCTGGCGACGACCGGCTTTGCAGCGGCGACCACGTTCACCCGCGCGCATCCCCACCGCGCCGGCGATCTTCCTACCTGCGCCGACTGCCCTCTCGCTACACTGTGCGGGGGTGGCTGCCGCTCGGAGAACCTGTTGTACACGGGAGACGCCGACACACCGCCGTGCGGTCCCTGGCGCGTCCGCGTCATCAGCGAACTGCTGGCCGAAGAGCGCGTCACGGCGGTGGAATGGCCGGTGGCATTTTTGCTGCAAGAAGCCCGCGCGCGCGGCATTGATGCGCCCCCCGACCTGCGCCCACGCCAACGCTCCCGGCATTTGATTGATGTTTAGTCAACGGATTAAACGGGTTTTCGCCGAAACGCCAAAAACTGATGGCTGAAAGCTGATAACTGAAAGCTATTCATAGGAGGAACCATGCCCAAGCCACTCGCTATCTGTATCGAAGATGTGGATGCCCCGGCCACGCCATCGCAGTACACACGCTGCGTCGCTGTGCCGGGCCGCCAGCCTGGATTGCGTCTGGATGAGGCCGGGCATATCCTATGGCGCAAGGACGAGGACGTCGCCTGCGAGCTGTGGGTCTCCGCCGATGATCGGCTGATCCTCTACCGGCCTGCGGATGCGCCTTCTGTCGTTGTGCATCGCGCCGGACGCAGCCTGGATGTACCCTTCAGCAAACCCGTCGTGCTCCTCAATCAGGATCGGCTTGACGTGGGCGCGCGCCATTTGCGGATTCACGTGCATGGCGCAGCGCCAGCCGTGACCCCGCCAACGCCGCTACAGCCTGCGCCGCCCCCAGCATCGCGCGCGCGTGGACACCTGGCGCAGGGCGCGGCCGGCGCCGCCCTGGTTGGGGCGCTGACGCTGGCGTGCATCGAAGTCCGGTTGACGCCGCCTGCGCCAGTGGAGCCTACCGCGACGCCAACCGTCGAAGTCCGCGATTTCCCACCTGAGCCGGTGCGCCCCAGTGACACGCCAACGCCGACCATCGAGGTCCGCGATTATCCGCCCACAGCTACCATGCCGCCCATACCCGAAAGCTCGAAAATTGTGAACGTCATCCAGGGCGAATGGACGGCGGCGCAAGCCTACAACGTGGACGGCGCGCAAGTTTGGGTCACAGGCACTTTGACCATTGCGGACAGCGGCTACACCTTCGTCCCCACGAGCGACGTCGTCGCCACGGCTGAACAGGGAACGCTCGGCTTTCTATTCATGCAGACCTCCGGCGAGGTCAACATCACGTACAACGTTGATCCCCAGGCGGCGATTGAAAACTTCCCAGGATACACGGTGGCCTACTGCTCATTTGGCGGGGACTCCACGCGCTTCGAAATCCAGGTTGGGGAGATCAGCGACTTGTATTTTGTCGATCCGTCGCGTCCCGACCAGATTGATTTGTGGCATATCACAAAGTAGGGAGGTACTCAATGAAAGAACGCAGGTACGACATTGACTGGATGCGCGTGATCGCGATGCTGGGTGTCTTTGTTCTACATTGCACCCGTTTTTTCTGTACGGAGGATTGGCACGTCAAAGCGCCGGTGGAACAGCAAAACGATATATGGGCGGCGATGCGCGGTATTTTCCTCTGGTTGTGGCTGATGGAAATGTTCTTCTTTGCCGCCGGATTCGCCACAAACTATGTATTGAGGCGGCGAACGACAAAGCAATACCTCGTAGAGCGATTCAAGCGGCTCGTGATCCCTTTGTATACGGTGGGCCTGTTCATCCTCGTGGTTCCACAAGCCTATTTCGAAGCCATCACACACGGCCAGATCACCGGCTCGTTCTGGCAGAACTTGCCGCTTTACTATCGCAATCTGCCCGGCCAGATTTTCTCGCTCCCCAACCCGCTCTACCCGCTCTCCTTCGTGCCCTACGGGTTTACCGGCCATTTATGGTTCAACCAGATGCTCATTGTGATCACTGTGCTCACGCTGCCGGTGCTCTTCTTTCTCAGATCCACGCGCGGACTGCGGTTTCTTGATTGGCTGGCGGAATGGGCAACACGTCGCGGCGGCATTTTTCTGTTCATAATCCCGCTTTTTATCGTCCGGGCAGGACTGCGTTGGATTCCTATGACGGGTGGCCGGACGTGGGGCGAGACCCTCTGGTATACGCTGTATTTCATCTACGGCTACATCGTCGCCCAGGATGATCGCTTCACCGCAAGCATCAAACGCCACGGGTGGTTCTGTCTGCCGATGTGGTTTGTGTTTTTTTTGGCGCTGGCCGGTACAGCTCTATTCGCCTTGGGATTCGATGGCGGCATACCCGGTCAAGGGTTCTCACTCGGCTATCTCCTCTACGAAATAGCCTGGAGCGTTTCCAGTTGGAGCGCCATGGTCTTCCTGTTAAGCCTGGCAGCCAGGTATCTGAATCACACCAACAAATTCCTCGCCTATAGCAATGAGGCCGTCCTGCCTTTTTACTTATTTCACCAGACGGTTATTCTTATCGTCGGCTGGTTTATCGTGCCGTTGGAGATGGGCGTCCTGGCGAAGTTCCTGCTCATCGCCGTGATTTCCTTCCCCACGATTTTGTTGCTGTACGAGGTGTTCGTCAGGCGCATCAACTTTATGCGCTTCTTGTTCGGGATGACGCCATTAAAGAAGCAGCCGGTTGCGCCGGTTGAATAATTTGCGCTATACCTTCGTCCGGTGTTCCTGTAGACGAATTGTGGCATAATACGGCTTTGACTATGCGACTATCAAACTAACGATTACGGAGGTTTTTTATATGCTGACATTGGAATGGAAACATCGCCTGGACAACTGGCGTCAGGAGCTTTTCAATCACATCTATCGCCCGCTAGGCGCGATTCCGCTGTGCGGCTTTGTGACCACGGAGCAGCTCACGCTTGAAGAAGCGACGCAGCGCAGCTATGCCCCCTTTCCTGTGGGGACGCAATGGGGCGCGAAGTGGGAATATGGCTGGTTCAAGGGCCAGGTGACGCTGCCTGAAGCGGCCAAAGGCGAGCGCATCGTGCTAATGATGGATGTGGGCGGCGAGAGCGCGGTCTACGTGAACGGCGTCGCGGTTGGCGAAGCGAACACCCACCATCCGGGGATGCGCCGCGACCACGAGCTGGCCCTCTACCATGACCTGTTGCTGGCGACGGAAGGCGTCCCCGGCGCGCAGTACGACGTGTACATTGAAGGCTATGCCGGTCACGGGCCGCGCAAAGCCTACGTTGGCCCCACGCCGCCGGGCCGCGTCGCTCTCCCTGAACCGCCGGACAAACAAGCAACTATTGGCGATAGCACCTTTGGCGTGTGGCAGGAGGATGTCTACCAACTGCTCCTTGACGTGCAAACGCTCTACGAAGTGCGCGACGCCCTCGACCCCGATTCGCTGCGTGTGCAGGAGATTGACGCCGGGTTGCGCGACTTCACAACCATCGTGGACTTCGAACTGCCCAACGACGCGATGCTGGCGACCGTGCGCGTTTGCCGCGAGCGGCTCAAGCCCCTGCTGGACTGTGTCAACGGCTCGACCGCGCCCACGCTCTACGCCTTCGGCCACTCGCACATTGACGTGGCCTGGCTGTGGCCCCTCGCCGAGACCGAGCGCAAGTGCGTGCGCACCTTCGCCAACCAACTGGCGCTGATGGAACAGTACCCGGAGTACAAGTTCCTGCAAAGCCAGCCGCACCTCTACTGGATGGTGCAGACGCACTATCCCGACCTCTACGAGCGCATCAAGAAAGCCGTCGCCGACGGGCAATTTATCCCCGAAGGCGGCATGTGGGTCGAGGCCGACACCAACATCTCCGGCGGCGAAAGCCTGATCCGCCAGTTCATCCACGGCAAGCGCTTCTTCAAGGACGAGTTCGGCGTCGAGTGCGAGCTGATGTGGCTGCCCGACGTGTTCGGCTACTCCGGCGCGATGCCGCAGATTATGAAGGGCTGCGGGATCAAGTACTTCTCCACGCAGAAAATTTTCTGGGCCTACAACAGCGACGTCAAATTCCCGCTCAACACCTTCTGGTGGGAAGGCATTGACGGCACGCAGATTCTCGTCCACCTGCACAACGACTACAACTCGCTCACCAATCCCGCCGCGACCATCCAACGCTGGCGCGAGCGCGTGCAGAAAGACGGCTTCTCCACCCGGCTGATGCCTTTTGGCTGGGGCGACGGCGGTGGCGGTCCCACCCGCCTGCATCTGGATTTCCTGCGTCGCCAGAAAAACCTCGAAGGCGTGCCGAAAGTCGTCATCGCCTCGCCCATTGACTACTTCAAGGATCAAGAACAGAAGCCTGTGCCCGACCGCTACGTCGGCGAGTTGTACTTCCAGGCGCATCGCGGCACGTACACCTCGCAAGCCAAGACCAAACTCGGCAACCGCCGCAGTGAGATCGCGCTGCGCGAGGCCGAGATGTGGAGCGTCGCGGCGGCGGCGAAAGGCTACGCCTTCCCGGCGGCGACGATGGATACCGCGTGGAAGAAGGTGCTGCTCAACCAGTTCCACGACATCATCCCCGGCTCCTCGATCCAGCGGGTGTACGAGGAAGCGGAAGCGGCTTACGCCGAAGTCATCGCCACGGCGAACGGCGTGACCGCGCAGGCGATGGCGACCCTCGCGGCAGACGCCGACGCGCTGACCGTGTTCAACTCGTTGAACTGGGAGCGCGTGGCCCTGGTGACGCTGCCCGCAGGGTGGCAAGGCGCGCAGGACGCCCACGGCCCACTGCCCGCGCAAACCGTGGACGGCGCGCTGCAGGCTGAAGTCACCGTGCCCTCCTGCGGCTGGACGACGCTCCACCCCGCAACTCCGTCCGCTCCGGCGAACACCCTCGCCGCCGCGCCGACCGTCCTGGAAAACGACCTGCTCCGCGTCACCTTCGACGCGACCGGCCAGATCACCAGCATCTACGACAAAGCGACCGCCCGCGAGCTGGCAGCCGGCGTCTGCAACGCGCTCAAGATGTACAAGGACATCCCCACCAACTGGGACGCCTGGGACCTGGACAGTATGTACGAAGCCACGCCCGTGACGCTCGACCCGGCGGCGACCGTGACCGTGCTCGACGCCGGCCCGCTGGTGGCGCGCCTTCAGGTGAAGCGCACGCTGCACAACTCGCCGATGACGCAGACGATCAGCCTGCGCCGGGGCAGCCGCCGCGTCGAATTCCACACCGTCATTGACTGGAACGAGAGCCACAAACTGCTTAAGGTCAATTTCCCGGTGACTATCTACAGCACCGAGGCGCTGCACGAAATCCAGTTCGGCCACATCGCGCGGCCCACGCACAAATCGCGCCCCTTCGACGCCGAGCGGTTCGAGGTTTCGATGCACAAGTGGACAGCGCTGACCGAGGGCAACCGGGGCTTTGCCGTGCTCAACGACTGCAAGTACGGCGTCAACGTAGACGGCAACAGCATCAACCTCACACTGCTCAAGTCTGCGCTGGCCCCGGATATGAACGCCGACAAAGGCCGGCAGGAGTTCACCTACGCCTTCACCGCCTGGAACGGCACATTCTTCGACAGTGGCCTGGTGCAGAAAGGCTACGAGCTGAACATCCCGGTCGCCGCGGCGGCGGGGGATGCCGGCGCGGGGTCACTCTTCGCCGTGGACGCGCCGAACGTCGTCATCGAGACGGTGAAGCCGGCCGAGGACAATAGCGGCGACGTGATCGTGCGCCTGTACGAAGCGCTGCGCTCGGCTACCCGCTGCACGCTGACCACGTCGCTGCCGGTGCGCAAAGCCGCGCAGACGACGATGCTTGAGGAACACGAGTGCGATCTGGCGATGCAAGAGGGGCGTATCGCGCTGGATTTCCGTCCATTTGAGATCAAGACGGTAAGGTTATCGAAGTAACCTGTTTTGTCACCTTAAAAACCTGACAGGTCTTCTGGGACCTGTCAGGTTTGACACATATTTACAGCAGTCGCAGCAACTCCTCCACACTTAACTCGGCATCACGCAAAATTTTGCGCAAAAGGCCGCGTCCCACTTCTTGTCTGGCGTGAACCGGTACCGTAACTAGGCGACCGTCAGCGTGATATAGCCGCACGTGACTGCCACGTTGCCGCATGACCTCAAATCCGGCTTTTTACAGGGCTTTGACAAGCGCATCCCCGCGCACGACTGGAAGCGGTGGCATTAGACGGCTACCTTTTGCGCGCCCACGAACGTCGGTAACGGTGTCGCATCTTCTGCTATTTCCTCCAGGCACATCGCAATCACTTCACGGATGTTGCGCAGCAATTCATCCAGCGTGCGTCCCTGTGTGTAACAGGCAGGCAACTGCGGCACTTCGCCGATGTACATATCATCTTCGTCTTGTTCGATCCATACATAGAATTCGCTCATACCCATCCTCTTGTTGCGAACAATGATGTTACCATATATAGTGCATTTTCGACGATGCGGCGATGCGACGGCGACTGTCTTCACTGCCGAAACTGCGGCAGCAAATCTTGGTGAACATCCAGCAGTTCGTTGAGGATCGCCTCGGCCTGCGAGATGCTGCTCACGGTGGGGTCAAGGAGCAGGGCTTGCAACGCGGCGTTGCGGTCGCCGTGGACGCCGGCCTCGACGACGCGGTCAATGACGGCGATTTGCGCGCGACACATCGCCGCAATCGGCTCCGGCAGCGGTCCGACGGGGACGCCATGCACGCCGGTCGCGTCAATGATCGCCGGGACTTCGACGATGGCCCACTCCGGCAGGTTGGGAATGAGGCCGCGATTGGGGACGTTCACCGCGAGTTCGTACTGGTGCGTGTTCCCCAGCACGCCCGTGATGATGGGGACAGCGATCTCGCCCGTGCGCCGGGCCAATAAATCATCCACCGCTTCCTCGCCGGCAGCCTTCCGCCGCAACCGCTGCCACAATTCCTCGCTGTGACGGTCTGCCTCGTCGAAGTCGTAGCCGTCCAGGCCGCAGTATTCCCAGGCGTAGCTCAGGTACTCGCCCACGTGGTCATCGGAGGGCGACGGCCAGTAGCCGAAGGTGTCCATCAGATAGCGGCTCAGCTTGACGCCCCATCCTACCCGCTGCTCGACCTCCTCCCACTTCGCCGCCATCGCCTGCCGAAACGCCGGATACAGGTCTTCGCCGGTGGCCTTGCGCCGCAGGTCGAGAATCCACGTGAAGTGGTTCAGCCCGGCGGCTTTGGGGTCAATCTCATACGCGGGGATGTCGAGCGTGTGGCTGATGACGGCCTGCGCCATCCCGATGCCGTGGCACAGTCCGACGAATTGCAGTTGGGTGTAGCGCGTGGCGGCGAGGCACAGACGGCCTTCGGGGTTGGAGAAGTTGAGCACGAGCGCATCGGGACACAGCACCTCGATGTCGCGGCAGATGTCGAGGATGAGGGGGATGTTGCGCATTGCGTGGAACAGCCCGCCCGGCCCGCCATTCTCGCCGAGCACTTGCTTGACGCCGTGCTTGAGCGGAATCTCGAAATCCAGTCGCCAGCGGGCGTTGCGCTGCACAGCGACCGCCAGGATGACGAATTCTGCGCCTGGCAGCGCCGCCAGCCGGTCCGTCGTCGCCTGGAGGGTGAACGGCGCGCCCACGGCCTCGTTCATCCGCCGCGCCACCTGCTCAACCACCCGCAGTGCCTCGGCGTTGATGTCCACCAGCACAATCGTGCTCCCGCGCAAAACATCGCGCGCGCCGAACAGATCGCTCAACGTGCCCGGCCCAAAACTCACACTTCCCGCGCCGATCAAAACAATTTTGGTCATAGCTTCCTCCCTTGAAAATAGTCCAAAGTCCAGAGTCGAAAGTCGAGAGTCCAGAAAAACTTGGCGTTCTTGGCGGCTTGGCGGTGAAAATTTTCATACCACCGTTGGCGAACCGCCGGTTAATGCTGAATTCCTATCCCAACAGTTACAAAGTTACAAAATGTAGAGCAAACTGTCAGTTTGCCGCCGCTGCAAGCTAACAGCTTGCGTTACATTTCACAGTTCGTAGAGTTCGTAGGGCAAACTGTCAGTTTGCCATTGCTGCAAGCTAACAGCTTGCGCTACATTTCACGGTTCGTAGAGCAAACTGTCAGTGTGTTCGTGACTGATCAAGATGATGTTTGCCTGGATCACCTCAGCGCGTAGCGTTGTGGGATCAAAGTAGATCGTCGGCGGCCCATCCAGCCGAAAGCTGGTGTGGCCTAGCGCGCGCAGATGGTCGAGGATGGCCGGCAGTGTGCTGTCAGGGATTGACGCCGTCGGTTCAGCGGTCGTTGTCGGCATCGCCGTCGGCGGTTCTGTTGAAGGTGTGGGGGTGGCTGGCGGCGCCGCTGTCGGTGGTTGTAATGTAGGGGTGGCTGGCGGCGCCGCTGTCGGTGGTTGTAATGTAGGTGTGACCGGAGAAGTTGCCGCGCAACCACTCACGGTCCACGATATGCACAACAGCGATGTGAGCCAAAGCCAATGTCCCTTCATCGTACACCTCCTGTACGTGCCAATGTCTCCTGTGAAGGTGAGAAAACCTTCGCAAGGGAAGCCTTATGATTCAGCGGTGACCGTCGCCGGCTGCAAAACTGCCGGGGCCTGCACCTGTAATGCCCGCGCAAACGGAATGGAGAACAGAATAAGCGCCGCCGTCGCCAGGAAGATGCCGCTGTAGTCAATGATGGGCAGCAGCGCCCCGGTGAGGAAGGGCACGCTTACCGAGCTGATGTGGTCGAAGGTAACGCCGGCGGTCAATGTTGGCGCAAGCTCTTCGGGCGGCGCGGTGCGGTAGACATAAGTTGAGAGGCCCATGCCGAGCGGCGTAGCCAGTTTGATGAGCGTCCACAACACGAGCAGTACCCACAAGTTGGGGATGACTGCGTAGCCCACACAGCACAGCGCCAGAATCGCGTAAGAAGCCGGCGTCGTGACGCGCTCGCCGAGGCGGTCAATTAGCGCGCCCAAGACCGGCGAAATCAGCAGGGTGAGCACACTACTGACCAGCATCAGCGTGCTGACCTGCCAGACTTTGAGATCGTAATCCTGCACCAAAACCAGGGTGATGAAGCTGCCCAAGACGAGTTTGCGCGCGCCGGAGAAGAAAATCAGCACGTAATAAAGCCAGTAACGCCGTTTGAGCAGGATGCGCGCCGGTTTCGCCTTCGTCGCGCCGAGGGTTTTGGGAAGTCTGGCGACGAGCAAGGCCGCGCACATAATCGAGACGCCGCCGATCAAGTAATAGACGGTCAGCGGCATCGTCTCGAAGAACCTGGAGATCAATGAGATGGCGATCATCCCGACGATGGAGGCCAGGGACCCCACCGAGGCCAGCATCCCCAAAACCTGTCCGGTATTCCTCTTGGCGCTCAACGACATACCGATGGCGCTGTTCAACGGCGTCCACAGGTGAAATCCGAGGCTATCCACCATCACCACGGCCAGCAGCGCCGAGTATGAACCGACAAAAGCGTACAGCGTGAACCCCGCGCCCATCAACAAGAGCGCGACCGCGCCCTGCCACGCCAGCGGCAAAAGCATCGTCAGCGCGGCGATGAAGATGAGCACCAGGCCGGGCACTTCGCGGATGCCTTCCAGCCACAAGACCTGGCTGTTGCTCAGACCGAGGGTATCCACGAAGAAGTTCATCCGCGCGCCTCCCAATATCCCCTGCCCGAAGCGATCCAGAAACACGGCGCAGGCAAACAGGGTCAGGTTCCGGCTCCACATCGTCAAATCAACTTTCTTCCAAAGGTGATGCATACGACTCCTATTAATAATCAGCAGATTAAGCGGATTAAGCAGATTTTTATTTCTTAATCTGCTAAATCTGCTTAATCTGCTGAAAGATGTGTATATTATACGTCAAGCGGTCTTTTTTGCGCGCG
>DAOUAQ010000243.1:0-4584 GCA_034433375.1 Anaerolineae bacterium
TCATCGTCGCGGAAGCGGCTGCGCCGGAAGTAACGCCGCCGCCCTTGCCGGAAGCGGCGATGCCATCGCCTTTGGAGGAAGCCGCGCCTTCCCCGGCAGAAACGCCGCCCCCATTACCAGAAAGCGCACCCATCCCATCCGCCGTGCCAGAAACGCCGACAGAAAGTCCGGCGCAAAAGCCAACTCCGCCGCCGCAAGCCGCGCAACCCAAGCAGACTTCGACTGCATCCAGGCCGGTCACGCGCGCCGAACTCGCCTGGGTCAGCTTCGCCGTCTTCGTGGTGACGTTGGTCATCACCCTGGCATTGAGCCTGGGCATCCTGGCGGGGATCAACGGCGGGCTGTCGTTCGCCTCGCCGGGCGATGTAGCGCAAGTCTCGCGGGAGGTTGCGGCGCTCAGAGGACAGGCCAGCACGCTGGAACAGTCGTTGAACAGCATCCAGACCCGACTGAACAACCTCGAAGCGTTGAACGAGCGCGTCAAGACATTGGAGGCGGCCAGAGGCGATATACAGCGCGAAGTGGAGGCGTTGACAGCGCAGGCGAAAACCCTCTCGACCCAGGTGCAAGACCTGAACCAGGAAACCGAAGCCTTGAGCACACAGATGGAAAAAGTCGAAGCGCAGACCGGTCAATTCCAAAAGGCGATGGAAGGCCTGCGCGACCTGCTCAACACCATCTTCCCTAAACCATAGGAGAGCCACCATGACGACAGAAACGACTCCCCCACCCTCCTCCGGTCAAAAATTCTGGCGCGGCGTGGGCTGGTTGGCGAAATTCCTGCTGCGGCTGTTCTTCGTGCTGGTGATCGGCGTCCTGTTGGGCGCAGGCGTTTACTGGGGCGCGACGTATGGCGTTGCGACCGTCAACCGGCACATTTTCCAGCCGCTCCAGGAGCACACGCGCCGGCTTGACGACCTGGAAAGTCGCTACGCGCAGGATTACAGCCGGCTGAACGAACACACCCAGGCGTTGCAAGCGCAAACGCAGACGCTGCAGGAGCAAATTGACGCCCTCGAAAGCCAGGAAACCGCCACGCAGAAAACAGTGGCGGCGTTACAAACCCGTCTGACGGCGGCCGAGACAGCATTGAGCGCAGCGCAAACCATGCTGCAAGCCGCGCAGGAAAGCCTCGGCGTATTGGAAGGCAAGCAGACGACCCACGGAGCCGACATCACCAAGCTGCGGACGGCGTTGACCAAGCTCGAAACGACGATGGATATCCTGGCGGAGACCGTCGCGCAAACCACCAAAGACGTCGAAGCTCTCGGCGTCACCGTCAAAGACGAAGCGCCATTGATCGGCGTGCGCACCGATGTACAATTACTCAAAGCCATGGAACTGCTCACGCGCGCGCGCCTGCAACTGGCGCAGGACAATTTCGGGTCGGCGACAACCGAGGCACAAGAAGCGCGCAACGTGCTGCTGGCGTTGAGCGCGACGGTTGCGGCGGATCAACAAAGCGCGCTGGCAGCGATCATGCAACGTCTCGATCTTGGACTGGCAAACTTGCCCAACGCCCCACGTTTAGCGAATGACGATTTCGAGATCGCCTGGCAGTTGCTCAGAAAGGGACTGCCCGCGCAATCCACCGCGCTGCCGCTTCTCTCGCCGCTCGCCGCGCCGCCGCTGACCACGACGACAATGCTGACGGCGACGGTTCCGGTGACGTCAACCGTCACACCGACGCCACGACCATAGATGGAGGTTTCCTGGTGAACAACGACACACGTGAAGTGCAACTCATCTTTCTTGGCCTGGGTAACATCGGCGGGACGCTGCTCCGCCAGATTTTGGAGACGCGCGCGACGGTAGCGGAACGCACCGGATTGCGGCTGGTTCCCGTCGCGGTAGCGGACGTGAGCGGCCTGCTCTACGCCGTTGACGGCTTGCCCGAAGCGACGCTCACCGCCGCGTTGGCGGCGACGCGGGACGGCGGCACGCTCGCCGCCTTGCCGGGCTTGCGCCCGCTGGCCGACTTGCCCGCCGCGTTGCGACCCGGCGCGATCCTCGCCGACCTGACCGCCTCCCCCAAGACCACGCCCACCCTGCGCGCCGCGCTCGCTGCCGGGTGCGGCGTCGTGCTGGCGAACAAGATTCCGCTGGCCGGGCCGTGGGCAGAGGCCGCCCCGCTGCTGACGCACCCGCATCTGCGCTACGAAGTCACCGTGGGCGCCGGCCTGCCCGTCATCCAAACGCTGCGCGAGCTGCGCGACACTGGCGACGCCATCACGCTGATCGAAGGCTGCGTCAGCGGCACGCTCGGCTATCTGTGCGCCGAACTGGAACGCGGCGTCCCCTATTCGCAGGCGGTGGCGCAAGCGCGCGCCCTCGGCTACACCGAGCCGGATCCCCGCGACGATCTCAGCGGCAAGGACGTGGCGCGCAAAGCCCTCATCCTGGCGCGCACGGCCGGCTGGTCCCTGGAAGCGCACCACCTGACCGTCGAACCCTTGTACAGCGAGGCATTGGCAGGGCTTTCCATCGAGGCGTTCATGGCCGCCGCCGCCACATTGGATGCCGCGTATACCGCGCGCATTGCAGAGGCGCAGGCGCAGGGGAACGTGCTGCGGTACGTCGCGCGCGTCACGCCGGAGGGCGGCGCGGTCGGGCTGACCGCCATAGAGCGCGACGGGCCGCTCGGCGCGCTGCGCGGACCGGGCAACTACATCGCCCTATACACCGCCCGCTACCAGCCGCTCCCGCTGGCGCTTTCCGGCCCCGGCGCAGGCCGCGAGGTCACAGCGGCGGGCGTCCTCGGCGACATCCTCAAGCTGGCGCGGCACATGGCGCCAGATAATCCGAAGTAGTTTCTGTCAGCAGATTTAGCAGATCAAGCAGATTTTTTATGTCCGATCTGCTAAATCTGCTTAATCTGCTGATTAGAGTCTATGATGTGCGCGCGATCAAGTCCGCCGTGTACGCCATCGCCACGTCCACCACGCCGCGCACGGTGGTGGTGAAGACAACGACCTGATCCCCAAAATTGAAGCGCGGGTGCGGGTCGATGTGGTAGTGCGCGCTGGTGTAATTCGGCATTTCGGGGTTGTCCACCAGGCGCACGCTCTGGCCCGTTTCGCGGTTGAAGAAGTTCACCGTCGAAGGACAGCCGCGATAGAAGCGGGGATTGGCGTCGCCGATGAGATACTGTCCCGTCAGGCTGCTGTGCGAATGCCAGCGCCCGCCGGCGAAGGGGATTTCCTCGACGGCTGACGTAGCCATGTTCACCCGCCACACGCCCACGTCGCTTTTGATGCAGTAGACGTGCTGCCCGTCGGGGTCCCACCACTCGTGGGTGAGGCGCGTAGGCGTGGGCATAATTGGCCGGGGCTGCTCGCCGCGCCGGATGAGCCACAGGCGATCCACGATGTCGAAGCGCAGGCCGGTGATCGGGTCAGGGTGATTTTCCTGCGCGAAGAGCACGCAGTCGGGATCGGTGGGGCTGAACTGCGCGTGGTTGTGGTTGCGCTGGAAGGTGTGCCACAGTTCGAAGTCGCTGCCGTCCACGGGCAGCGCGCCGAAGACGAACTGCAAGCCCACCGAGGCATCGATGAAGAACGCGCGCCCGTCCGCCGATTTGGTGAGGTGGGTCGCCACGCGCTCGATCGGGCGCATCAGCGTCAGCTCTTCCGGCAGGCGGTTGACCAGCACGGCGTCATCGCCGGGGTGCGGGCCGCGTCGCCAGACGCCGTCGCCCATGCCCCAGTAGACGTCGCCCGTTTCGACATCTACGAAGGGCGAGGCGTGGTTGAACTGCGTATCAGGGAAGTAGCGCACTTCCTGCGTCTCGAAATCCACCACGCCGAGCGTGCGCCCCTGCGCCGCCGTGCCTGACGGCGGGAACGCGCAGTAAAACCACCAGTAACGCCCATCGCGCGTGATGCTTGCGTTGACGAAATAGAATGCTTCCTGCACGGGGGCGATCTTCTGCGTGAGAATGTAACTTGTGACGCCGGAATCGGGGTCGGTCCAGGGGGTAAACAATTTCGATTTAGTCAGTTCGATCATCATAGCCTCCAAAAGTCACAGTATCTCAACGGACTCAACGGAACGAACGGAGCGTGTATCCGTTGAATCCGCTCAATCCGTTGAGATAAGTCTACCGCAGAACAGGATAAGGACAAGGGTAAAACATAACAAAAGCGGCGCGTGATGACACGCGCCGCTTTTTGTTGACAGTCAGCAAAAGTCGAATGACATCCTGGCGTCAGGCCGTGAACTCGGCGACCTGCACGCCGTTCACCCAGACCGTGAAAGTCTCGCCCGCCGGGAAACTGCCCAGGTTGATCGAGCTTGAGAATTCGCCGAGAACCTGGATGCACATTTCATCGGGATCGGCGGCGAACACGGCTTCGATGTGAATTTCGTTTTGCGCGTTCGGCTCGTTCCGGGTCGTCAACACCTGGTGGCATGGCGTGGGACTGGTCCCACGGAGCACCAGCAGGTACTGCACCGGGAAGCTCTCCATCAGCAGCAAGTCGGCTTCGATCTCGGCGGCGTCAACCGGCCCGGTGACAACGAGGTTGGAAGGCGGCGCCGGCGCGACAGGATCATCCGACGATACCGACGTATCGCCATCAACCG
>DAOUAQ010000244.1:0-30215 GCA_034433375.1 Anaerolineae bacterium
GAGGCTGGGCCGGGGCTGGCCTACTGGCACCCGCGCGGCGCGATGATGCGCAAGATCATCGAGGATTTCTGGCGGGATCGCCACATCGAAGGCGGCTACGACTTCGTCTACACACCGCACATCGGCAAGGCGTGGCTGTGGGAGACGTCGGCCCACCTCGATTTCTACAAAGAGAGCATGTACTCGCCGATGGATGTGGACGGACAGGATTACTACATCAAGCCGATGAACTGCCCCTTCCACATCCTCATCTACAAGACGAGCCTGCGCTCGTACCGCGAGCTGCCGCTGCGTTGGGCGGAACTTGGCACGGTCTACCGCTACGAGAAGAGCGGCGTGCTCCACGGGCTGATGCGCGTGCGCGGCTTCACGCAAGATGACGCGCACATCATCTGCACGCCGGAGCAGATTGAGGCCGAGGCGTTGCGCGTGTTGCAGTTCTCGCTGGCGCTGCTGCGCGCGTTCGGATTCGAGCAGATCGAAGCGTACCTCTCGACGCGCCCGGAGAAGGCCGTGGGCGAACCGGCGCGCTGGGAACGGGCGCAGGAATCGCTGCTGCGCGCCATCAATGCCGAGGGGCTGGTCTACCAGGTGGACGAGGGCGGCGGCGCGTTCTACGGCCCGAAGATTGACCTCAAGATCAAGGACGCGCTGGGCCGCGAGTGGCAGTTGACGACGATCCAGTTCGACTTCAACGAGCCGGAGCGCTTCGACATGACCTACGTGGGCGAGGACGGCATGGAACATCGCCCTTACATGGTTCACCGGGCGCTGCTCGGTTCGCTGGAGCGCTTCTTCGGCATCCTGGTGGAGCACTACGCCGGCGCGTTCCCGGTGTGGCTCGCGCCAGAACAGGCGCGCGTCATCCCCATCGCCGACCGGCACATCGAGTACGCCAAACAGGTGGAAGATGCGCTGCGTCAGGCCCACCTGCGCGTGAGCACGGACGCCTCGTCATCGCGGATGAACGCCAAGATCCGCGCGGCGCAGATGCAGAAAGTGCCGTACATGCTCGTCATCGGGGATAAAGAGGTCGAAGCGGGCGCGGTCGCCGTGCGGTTGCGCAGCGGCAACGACCTGGGTGCTATGCCGGTAGCGGACTTCGTGGCATACGCGGAGAAAGCGGTAGCTGACAAGGCGGTGGAGTAGGCGGCGAATCGGCGAATCAAAAAAATCAGCGAGTGAGGATGATGCCTCACTCGCTTTTTTTGTGGGATGGTTGTTATCCTTTGCGCTATGCGCCCAGGGTCAACCAGACCGAAACCTATGGACCTGGTGGGATTCGAACCCACGACCCCTTGAATGCCATTCAAGTGCGCTCCCAACTGCGCTACAGGCCCAAACTACCTTATCTTTATGATCGTGTAGGGCGATTTCGCCCCCATGGAGCTGAGGGGATTCGAACCCCTGACCCCTACAGTGCGATTGTAGTGCTCTCCCAGCTGAGCTACAGCCCCGCAAGGTGAAGGGGGCTGTAACCACTGTCAGCCCCCATCTTTGCAACGCCGAAAGTTTACCACAACTGAGGCGATTGTCAAACGCGGCTCTTACGAATTTCCGCCGTCGTTATCAAACAGATCGCGTAGCCCGCGCGTCCACATATCGCCGAGCGGGATGAAACGCTTTTCGGTGAAATCTTCGGCGAGCGTCTCGATGTATTCCCTGATTTGCAATCCTGGCGTCTGTTCTTCCAACTTATCTATCTCGGCCTCGATGGACAGTAGCAGTTGGCCGCTCTCGGCTTCGAGGTCCGAAAGGTCTAGCGTGAGATTGAACATGTGGTTGAACCTTTTGACCAGATCGTACCAGGCTTTAAAGTCATTTTCGATGCTGAAGCCTTGCACCGAGGTGGACATCTGCGAAAAGTCATACGCTGGGACGAAGCCATAGAACGCCAAAAACTCGATCCCACGCTGCTCGGCTTGATCCGCGAGATACGTGCAGAGGGTCGTGCCGCCCTCATAGTCGGAAAATCGGAGGGCATAGCGGCTCAATTCATCCTTCATGGTTTTGAGACTGTACACGCACGAAACCTCCCGGTCTTTGTTATAAGGCACAGCCCCGTAAACCCCACCGACCGCCGCGACTCTCTTCACACCCAGCGTCCTCACCATATCGAAGAAGGCATCGGCATACTGCTCGACACGCAGATGAGGTTCATCTCCCAGAAAGATGACCAGCCCTTGTTCGTTGTCGCCGGTGTAGAAGAACTCGTTGTTGTGGGTAGACATTGACAGCCGGTAGCCTTCTTCGAGCTTGACCTGTGGTCGCAAGAAGTGATGTGTTCCTGGAATCTGGAACAGATAATAGTCCTCCGAATTCAGTTCCCCGATTCTGCGCGCATTTGTCTTGTCAATGAGATATTGCGGCAATCCCGACGAAATCGAACCGGCGTCGGCCCATTGGCGCCACCCGGCGATCATATATTTCTCTTTGGCCCTGGGAGTTTCCCATAACTCGAATAAATCTTGCATCGCCTTCACCTCCCCCAAATCCTCGAAAACACGACTGAAGTCACCCCCGACGTGCTCCGCATCACCCAGACGCGCTCTGCATCGGTCAGGCCATTTCGCCAAACCGTTTGCTATACCTCAGAAAAAACCAGTATCCGAAAACCAACATCACCAACGCCGTTACCGCCGTGCGGCCGAGGAAGTCTAGCCTCGTCAGCGCGCCATTGTAGAGAATGTCCTGGTACGTGTTGATGATGGATGCCATCGGATTGAGCCGGAACAGCCAGAGCTGCGGATTGAACGTCACGCCCAGCAATGTGACCTTCTCCGGCAGGTCGCGGAACGTGTACACAATCGGTGTCAGAAAAAACCACGCCTGCATTCCCACGTCCATCATCATGTGCGTGTCCCGGTAAAACACTTCCAGCGTCGAGAGAAACAGCACGATCCCGATCGAAAAAGTTACCTGGATCAAAATCGGAACCGGCAGGAGCAAGAGCCAGCCCGTCAACGGCACGCCAGAAATGAGAATCAAAATCAACAGCACCGGCAGCGAGATCAGGAAGTTGACCAGATTGGACAGCACTACCGAGATGGGCAGCGCTTCCCTGGGAAAGTACACTTTTTTGACCAGGTGGCTGTTGCCCACGATACTCGGAATTCCACCGAGCACTGAACCGGTAAAGAAGTTCCACGGCAGCAGCGCGCTTAGGAAGAGAATGTGTGGATTGTCAATGGTGCGATTGCGCCACATATAACCGAACACAAAAGTGAAGATCAGCATCATCAGTAGCGGGTTCAGCCACGACCAGAGGATGCCGAGCAGCGAATTTTTGTAGCGCACCTTGAGATCGCGCACCACCAGGTTGTAAACCAGGTCGCGGTATGCCCACAGTTCTTTGAGATGTTCGCTCATTGTTCAGAAAGCCCTTTGTAAGATTACGGCCCGTTTCGCGCGCCGTTCACACGATTATACTATACCTCGGCGGGTACGAAAATAACGGTTGTGAGTCACGCTGTTAACAGTATAATGCCTTTTGATGAAGCGAAACGCTGTCTTTTTTATGGTGATCGTGCTGCTGGTTGCCGCTGCGCTGCGGGTGATGGCGCTGCCCGACCTGCCCGTGGGCCTGCATTACGACGAAGCCGCCAACGTTGTCCTCACCCGCCAAATCGCCTCCGGCGACTATCGCCCGGTGTTCATCCGCGCGTACACCGGCAAGGAAGTGCTCTTCTTCTACGTGGGCGCGTTCTGGGTCTGGGCGACGGGCGGCGCGCCGTGGGGCCTGCGCTTGAATGCGGCCATGTTCGGCGTGCTCACCGTTGCGGCGACTTATGCCGTCACTCGCGCGCTGTTCGGAACAGACCGGCGCGCGCGGTGGATCGCGCTGCTGGCGGCGGGATGGATGGCGGTAGCTTTCCCGCACGTGCTCTTGAGCCGCTATGGATTCCGCGCCATCGCGCAACCGCTGCTCCAGGCGTTAACGGTGACGGCGCTCTGGCATGGCCTGCGCACCGGCAAGCGGCGCTGGTTCGCGGCGGGCGGCGCGTTTCTCGGCCTCACCGGCTATACGTACCTGGCGGCGCGCCTGTTCCCGCTGCCGCTGGCATTGGCGCTCGGCTGGCTGCTCGTCCGCGCGCGGCGCGAGGAGCGTTGGCGGCGAGTGGGGCAGTTTGCGCTGGCGCTGCTGGTGGCGCTGGTGGTCTTTGCCCCGTTGGGTCTTTATTTTGCGCGCAACCCCGACGCCTTTGCCACGCGCATCACCCAGGTCGCCGCGCCGACGTGGCGTGACGCGCTACGCGGGCTGTGGCTGTGCGTCCGCGCGCTGGCGTGGCCCGGCGCCGGCGATCCCTACGTGCGTTTCAACGTCCCTGGTAAACCGGTGCTGGACGGTGTCTCAGCGGCGCTGGCCCTCATCGGGCTGGCGGGACTCCTGTTCGCACCGCGCAAAGACGCGCACGAAAGCGCCGGGCGGCTCTTCATCGTTGCTGTGCTGGCGACGATGCTGCTGCCGAGCGCGCTGGCGACTTCAGAGATCACGCCGAGCAACCTGCGCCTGGTCGGCCTGTTCCCCTTCATCGCCATCCCGCCCGCCTATGCAGTCGTTGCGCTCATCGGCTCACTCGAAAGACATCTCTTGCCGTCAGCCGTCAGCCGTCAGCCGGCAGCTTCCTGTATCCTGCATCCCGTGTCCTGCCTCTTGCCTCCTGCCTCCTGCCTCTTGCTTCTCCTTTTCGGCGGGGTGACGACTGCTCGCGCCTACCGCCAGTGGGCCTCGTCCGCCGCGCTGTTCTACACCGTGGATGGCGAGATGGTGTTGGCGGCTGAGGTACTGGACGCGACAGACCTCGCGCATACCACCGTCTACATCGCCAGCGAGCATTACCGCCATCCCACGGTCGCGGCGCTGGCGCGGCAGTATCCGCAGGCCAAATGGCTCGCCGGCGGCGCGACGCTCGTGCTGCCGCCCACCGGCGACGCGCTCTACCTGCTGCCGCGCTCCCTCACACCGCCGTCGCCCTGGCCCGACGCTATCACGCAGCAGTGGCAATCCACCGTTCTGACCGATCCCGCCGGCGAACCTGCGTTGTGGGCGCAGCGCCTCACGGCGGCGCACATTGCAGCCATCCGCCCTGCCGCGTCGCCCAGCGCCGATTTTGCGCACGTCGTCGGCGTCCACATTGCGGAAGCGGTCGGCCCGTGTCGCGTGGCAGAGCCGTGCCCCGTTGGGGTGACGTGGTCGGTCGGCGCGCCGTATCCCACGCTCCAGCCGGTCGTGCGCCTGCTGCACCCGGCGACCGGCGAATGGACGCGCACGACGGCCTTCCACTATCCGCCGGAACAGTGGACGGTGGGCGATGTGGTTTTCGATCAGTTCACGCTCGTTCCGCCGGTGGGTATCCCGCCTGTGGAAGGTTACCAGATCGGCGTGGGCTTCTTCAACCCGGATGGCGGGGAGGCGCTGCCGCGTGTGGAGGACGAACGGTTCGCCGGGTTGGAAGCGCGCTTTCCGTTGACCACGGCGTTGCTGCCGATGGCGTCTGCGCCGACTGAGACGCAATCTGCCGGAGCCTGTTTTGGAATTCCACGCAAGGGCGGTATTGTCCACGGCGACGTGCGGCTGGTGGGCGCCACCAACTTGCCCGCAACCCTGCGTCCCGGCGAGACCGCGCTGCTCAGGTTGTGCTGGCAAGCGACGGGCGTTTCTCTACCCCAGGACGACGTCACCCTGACTCTGACCGGCGCGGAGGAACACGTGCTCTACAACGGCGCGCCCGCGAGCGGCTACACCTTCTCGCAGTGGCGCGCGGGCGAGATGGTTGAGGATCGCTATCCCCTGCGTATCCCTAAGGCGATCACGCCGGGCCGTTATACGCTGACGCTGGCGGTGGGAAGTGTGGCCTTTGCCGCGTTAGGCGACCTCAACGTTCAGGGCGTGGCGCGCAATTTCGCGCCGCCAGACGCGCAGTATCCTTTCACGGCGGATTTTGGCGCGCACATCCGCCTGCTGGGCTACGATGTGGGCGCACTTCAGGCCGGGCAACCGCTGGATGTGACCTTGTACTGGCAGACCGTGGCAGAGATGGCGAAGGATTACCTTGTCTTCGTGCATGTGCTCGATGTGACGAGCGGGCGCATCATCGCGCAGGTAGATGAAGCGCCGCAGAACAACGGCTATCCCACGTCGCTGTGGGTTGACGGTGAAATCGTGGCCGACCATCACACGCTGAACATTCCCGTCGCCTTGTCGGCGGGTGATTATCGCTTGCGGGTGGGATTCTATCGGCAAGAAAACGGGGACTCCCTCGCCGTCAACGGCGACGTGAGCGTGCTCCTGCCAATCAGTCAATAAAGCGTAAAACGAAAAACGTAAAGGCTCCCCCTGACGTTTTACGTTTCACGCTTTACGTGATAACCTTGACTTCATCCGCGCGGAAGCGGAAGCGTTCTCGTTCGACGCGCGGGCCGTCGGGGGGGATTTCGACGACGATTTCGGCTTTGAGGATGTCCAGATCAATCACCCGCCCCACGCCTTTCTCCGTCTGCACGCGGGTCTTGATTTTCGGCAGGCTCTTGGCTTCCTCTTTGTAGACCTCGTGTTCGTAGGCCAGGCAGCAGCGCAAGCGCCCGCACATGCCGGTGATGTCGGTGGGGGCCATTGAAATGGCCTGATCTTTCGCCATTTTGATGGAGACGGCCTGGAATTCGGTGAGGAAACGGCAGCAACAGCGCGGTTCCCCGCAGACGCCGTAGCCGCATAGCGTTTTGGCGTGGTCGCGCGGGCCGACCGTTCTGATTTCTACCCGGCAGTTCATGCGAGTGGCAAGACGACGGCGGAAATTGGTGAGATCTTTCTTGTTCGAGTTTCCTGTGCCCAGGACAATGGCGCTGGTCCCGTCCAGGGTGAATTCCGCCGAAAAAATCTTCATGTCCAACTTTTGCGCCCGCACCTCTTCCCTGGCGACTTCGACCATACGCTCGGCGCGCTCGCGCATCAGTTGGAAGTGCGCCATATCCAGCGGCGTGGCCTGACGCACCACCGGTTTAAGGCGTTTGGGCGATATGCTTTCGGGGAGTTTTGCGTCGGTCTCGCCGACCTGACCAGCCTGCTCGCCGTAAACTGTCTCTACCACCACCCAATCTTCTTTTTTCAGACCCATCTCGACCGGCGCAACGAAATGGTAAATTTTGCCCGCCGGTTGAAAACGGACCCCAATAGGCGTCACCGGGCCATGGAATTCGGGCCGTTTTGGCGAAGCCGCGACCGACAAAAGTTCCGTTTCATCGGACGCATCCTCACCCTCAAGAAGTTCCTCTTGAACTTCATCAAGCCATGTTTCGATCTCATCCGACCATGCTTCGACTTCTTCGTCCGGCATGGTTACATTCGCTTCGTCCATAAAACCTGCTTTCCGTGAACTAAATGTTGGCGTTTCCGCGCTCTCGGCTCGCGCGCATCCCACGCTCACGGGTTAACTATACCTTACAAGAGTATTTTGGCAACCGGTGATTTTTGACAGCATTGCCAGTATGGATACAATGGCCTTATGCAACACGTTTACTGGATCCTCGACAGAATTTTGGCCGGACGACCCGGGCCAGTCCGCGCGCTGTGGCGTCCCGCAGAACTCTATGCCGGCGGGATTCGTGCGGTGGTTTCCCTGGCTGCCGAAGAGCCGGTAGACGATGTGCGCGAGTACGGTTTGGAGCACTTTCAGGCCGAGTTTCCGCCGGTCTTCCTTTTTTCGGTGGGGATGCGCAAGGCGTTCATCCACGAGGCGCTGCCGGTGTGGAACTTTATCCACGCGCGCGTTGAGGCCGGGACGCCGGTGCTGGTGCATTGCCACGCCGGATGTGATCGGACGGGGCTGATCCTGGCCGGTTATCTCGTCGTCTACCGCAATCTCCTGCCCGAAGCAGCCATTGCCCAGGTGCGCGCGGCCAACTCCTGCGCGCTGGGCGCGCCAGGGTACGCGGAAGCCGTCTCGCTCCTGCGTCCGGGGCAAATGCCTGACCCCAAAACGCTGTTATAAACGCGGCACTTTCTTCTGCAGGATGCGTTCCAGGGTGGCCACACCTTCCTGGAGCGTGGTTCCCAGGAAAAGGCCGTGGACCTTCGTTCGCAGCTCAGGCCGTTCGTTGAAAACCGGCCCCCCGTAGCAGACAATCGGCTCTCCCGTTTTGTCGGCTTCCGGCAGCCAGGTCGGCCATTCAGCCAGCGCCAGCGCCGGTCCTTCGGTGATCGCGGTCAACACCACGGCGGGAGGGCGCGTCTCGTGGACGAATTTCGCCACCTCCGACAGGGGAATGGACTGCCCCAGGTACGCGATAGGCCAACGTCTCCGCCGCAGCAACGCGCCGAACATGAGCAAGCTGCCCTCGTGCCATTCGCCGGGCGCGCAAGCCAACACGATGGGCGTGACAGGATAGGGCGGCGGCCCGGTGCGCATCCACATGAGCAGGTGTTGGCGCAGGTAGTGCGTCGCCAGGTGCTCGGTCGCAATGTCAATGCTCCCCTGCTCCCAGCCCACGCCGATGTCGCGCAGCGTCGGGCCGATCAGATCTGTGATCAAGTCTTCCGGCGTGTAGAGCGCGAACGCTTCGTTGAAAATGAGGTCCGCTTGCCCGATGTCGTGGGCGAGCACGGTATCAAGCAGCCTTTTGCGAAGAGCGGTCATGTGAACGTTGGAAATGCCCTCTTGCCTGGTGTGAAGAGCGGGGTGCGTGATGGCTGGTTCCGGCGCTGTGCTGGCTGTGCCTTCTCCTGCTTCTGCTGCCCGCAAAGCGCGCACGGCTTGCCGGGCCTGCATCCCTTCGTCTACGCGCGCTTTGACCCACCGCAAACGTTGCACTTCTTTCTCGGAATAGAGCCGGTGTTTCCCCTCGGTGCGGGCGGCTGCGGGAAAGTTGTAGCGCCGTTCCCAGATGCGCAACGTGGCCGATGGGATGTCGGTCATCCGCGCAACAACGCCAATGTTATAGATCGGTTCGTCAGTGCTCATCTTTGCCCCCTTGGACGACATGGGCGTTTTGTCTCTCGTCCTGAAGTCGCATAGTCTTCTTTCTTTTCATTAATCCTTACAGAAAAATTATACTGGAAAATTCCTATTTTGTCAAATAAATCTATACACAAAACCGTCAATATGTTGACAAAGCCGCTTTTTGTGTTATGATTACCCTGGTATTTTTGAGAGCGACATCTTCAACAGCAATAACGGTCCAACATTCCAACGTTGAAACGTTCCAACAATTTCTTTGCACAGGAGGTACACGATGAACTGGATCAAGATATTACCCGCAGCCGAACTGCCCGAAGGGGCGCGCCAGGTCGTGCAGGTGCAGGATCATTCGATCCTGCTTATCCACGAGAACGGCAAAGTGTACGCGATGCTCAGTGCGTGCCCGCACATGCGACTGCCGCTCAAGGGTGGCAAAATCACGGCGGACGAAGCCATCGTCTGTCCCTTCCACCGCAGCGCCTTCGACCTTAACACCGGTGACGTGAAGGCGTGGTCGCCGTGGCCGCCGGGCGTGGGCAAACTGCTCGGCGCCGTCGCCCGCGAAAAGGCCCTGCGCGTCTTCCCGGCGCGCATCGCCGACGATAGCATCTGGATCGCGCTGGACTAACGCGCACCTGATGGGCGGCTAACACTCTGCTCTCGGAGGACACATGACAATACTGACATCCGAACGTGTGAAACTGGGCAACACCAACATTGACATCTCTCCTCTCGGCATCGGCACGTGGGCCTGGGGCGACCGGTTTATGTGGAGCTACGGCAAGACGCACACCGACGCCGACATCCGCGCCGCCTTCGCCGCGACATTGGCAGCCGGCATCAACTTCTTCGACACGGCGGAGGTTTACGGGCTAGGGCGCTCGGAGCGGCTGCTCGGCCAGTTCATCCGCGAGACCGGGCAATCTGTGGTGACGGCGACCAAGTTTATGCCGTTTCCCTTCTGGCTGACGAAAAACGCGCTGCGCCGCGCGCTATGCAACAGCCTCAAGCGCCTGGGAATGTCGCGCGTTGATCTCTATCAGATGCACTTCCCCTTTCCTCCCATACCAGTCGAAACGTGGATGGACGCGATGGGCGATGCGGTCGCGGCGGACCTTGTCCGCGCGGTCGGCGTCTCCAACTACGATCAAGCGCAGATGGGCCGGGCGCACAACGCGCTGGCGAAACACGGCATCCCGCTGGCCTCCAACCAGGTCTTCTACAGCCTGTTGCACCGCGAGCCGGAGTTCAACGGCGTGACGCAGCTCTGCAAAGACCTCAACATCACGCTGATCGCCTACAGCCCGCTGGAAAAGGGCATCCTCACCGGCAAATACACGCCCGACAATCCGCCGCCCGGCTTGCGCCAGCGCATCTACAATCGTGAATACTTGAAAAAGGTGCGGCCTTTGCTTGAGATGCTGGGCGCGTTCGGTGAGGCCCACGGCGGCAAAACCGAGGCGCAAGTGGCCCTCAACTGGACGATTTGCAAGGGCGCGGTTCCGATCCCCGGCGCGAAAAACGTCCGCCAGGTCGTTTCAAACGCCGGCGCGTTGGGCTGGCGGCTCACCGACGACGAAGTCGCCGCGCTGGACGAACTGAGTCTGGCAGTGCAAGCGTAGTAACGACTTCAGTCGTTATCCCGCGTAGTAACGACTTCAGTCGTTAAGATGGAAGCGACTGAAGTCGCTACTACGCAGACGACGCAGACGAAAACGTATAATGACAACGATTTGGTGGATACGGCGCGACTTGCGCCTCAGCGATAACCAGGCGTTGCGCGCGGCCCTGGATAGCGCCGCGCGTGTCCTGCCCGTGTTCATCCTCGACCCGGCGTTGTGGAACTCCGATTACACCGGCGACAAGCGGCGCGCCTTCCTACTCGGCGGATTGCGCGCCCTGGACGCCGACCTGCGCGCGCGAGGCAGCCGGCTGATCGTGCGTCACGGTCGCCCAGACGAAGAGCTGGCGCGCCTGCGCGAGGAAACCGGGGCCGGGGCCATTTTTGCGGAGGCCGACGTCTCGCCGTATGCGCGCTACCGTGATGCGCGGGTGGCGGCGCATCTGCCGCTGCGCTTGACCGGCGGGTTGACCGTCCGCCCACCCGAAGCCGTGCGCAAGCGGGATGGCGGCGTCTACACCGTGTACACGCCGTACAGCCGGACGTGGCGCGCCCTGCCGCTGCCCGACGCGCGCGAATTGCTCCCCGCGCCCGAACACATCGCCACGCCGCCAGATGTCCACAGCCTTGCGTTGCCGGATATGCCGGTTTTGCCGGAGGGCGTTCCCTTCATCCCCGGCGAAGCGGAGGCGCAGCGCCGCTTGCAGGATTTTGTGGCGGAGCGGATCGCCGGGTACGCTACGGGCCGCGATCAGATGGCCTTGCCGGGCACATCGGGGCTTTCCCCGTATCTGCGCTGGGGGATGCTCTCGGCGCGCCAAGCGGCGGTCGCGGCAGTGAACGCGCGTCCTGGAACGGACGTAGGGGCAGACATCTGGCTTGGCGAGTTGATCTGGCGCGAGTTTTACATCAGCGTGCTTGCCCACTTCCCCAGCGTCCGCCGCGAAAGCTTTCGCGCCGACCTGCGCGGCATCGCATGGGAGAACGACACCGCTGCCTTCGACGCCTGGCGGACGGGGCGCACCGGCTATCCCGTCGTGGACGCCGCGATGCGCCAACTGCTGGCGACCGGGTGGATGCACAATCGCGCGCGGATGATCGTGGCCTCGTTCCTCACCAAGCACCTGCTCGTTGATTGGCGGCGGGGCGAGCGGCACTTTATGCAGCACCTCCTCGACGGCGACCCGGCGGCGAACAACGGCGGCTGGCAGTGGGCCGCCGGCACCGGCACGGATGCTGCGCCGTACTTTCGCATCTTCAACCCGGTGCTGCAAGGCGAAAAGTACGATCCCAACGGCGATTACGTCCGCCGCTGGACGCCGGAATTGGCGCGCGTGCCCCGCGCCCACCTGCACCATCCGTGGACGCTGCCCGCCGATGAGCAGCGCGCGTCCGGATGCGTCATCGGCGTTGATTACCCCGCCCCCATCGTGGATCACGTCTGGGCGCGGCACAGGGCGCTGGCGGCATACAAAGAGGCGCGAGAATAGATGCGCCTGGCTTTGCGGTCAGACCGATTGGGATTACAATCCAGGTACGGCGCAATGGGAGGGGATGATGATTCCATTAGGCGATAACATACCGTCGAGACGTTTTCCTGCGGTCACGTTTGGATTAATCGTGGTCAATACGATCATTTTTCTGTTTGAGGTGCTCTTTGAACCGGCGGCCAACCAGATGGTGCAGATGTTTGGCGCGACGCCGGTCCGCATCATGACCGGGTGGACGAATCCGCTGACGTTGCTCACCCTGGTCACGGCGATGTATTTGCACGGCGGATGGGCGCACCTGATCAGCAATATGATCTACTTGTGGATCTTCGGCAACAACGTGGAAGATCGCATGGGGCACGGGGGGGTTTTCATCTTCTATACGCTGTGCGGCATTTTGTCGGGGCTGGCGCAAGTGCTGGCGATGCCCACCTCGCGCATCCCGGCGATTGGCGCGAGCGGCGCGATTGCCGGTGTGCTGGGCGCGTATCTACTGCTCTTCCCCCGCGCGCGGGTGCGCACGTTGGTCCCGTTGCTCTTTATCTATACCACCGTGCATTTACCGGCGATTATCGTGCTGGGTGGGTGGTTCCTGGTGCAATTCCTCAACGGCCTGGCCTCTATCAACGTCAACGTGCAGACCGGCGGCGTGGCGTGGTGGGCGCACATCGGCGGATTCGTCGTCGGTATGATCCTCATGCCGCTCTTCCGTCGCAAAGAGCCGCCGTCGCCTTTCTACGAATACGATGGCCGCCGCTATTGGTCGGATGATCAATGGTAAGTGATCCCTTGAACGCCGTCGTGAAGAACCTGGAGACGACGCGCGCGCGCATCGCCGAGGCGGCCCTGCGCGTGGGGCGCGATCCTGCCGGTGTGCGCCTGGTCGCCGTGACTAAAACCTTCCCCGTGGACGCCATCCGCGCGGCGTGGGATGCCGGACAACGCGATTTCGGCGAAAACCGTCCCGAAGAAGGCGTACCGAAGGTGTTGGCATTGGCGACGCGCCTCTCCACAGCGGATACGCAGCCGGTCTGGCACATGATCGGGCACATTCAACGGCGGAAAGCGTCTCTGGTCGCGGAGCACTTTGCTATGGTTCATGCCGTTGATCGTCTGGCGCTGGCGCAGAAGTTGAGCGCGCTGGCGGTGGAAGCCGGGCGCGCGCTGCCCGTGTTGTTGGAGTGCAACGTCTCCGGCGAAGCGAGTAAGTACGGCTACCAGGCCGCCGGTTGGGAGCATGACGCCGCCATCCGCGCGCGCCTGTACGCCGAAGTCGCCGCAGTCCTGGCGCTCCCCGGCCTGCATCTGGAAGGCCTGATGACGATGGCGCCCCTCGTCGAGGACGCCGAGACCGCGCGCCCGGTCTTCGTCTCCCTGCGCGGCCTGCGGGACGCGCTCCGCGAGCGCTTCCCCGCCGCGCGGCTGCCGCATCTCTCGATGGGAATGACCGATGACTTTGAAATCGCCGTCGAAGAAGGCGCGACGCTTGTGCGTATCGGGCGCGCTATTTTCGGCCAGTATCTGGTATAACGTGAGTGGTAGCGCGCGGCGCTGACGCGCGCCACGATATAGACGGTTTTTGGGAGGTACAATGATTTTGAATACCATCATGCAAGTGCTTAATATCATTTTCGGTGTCGTTGGCCTGATCCTGATCTTGCGTATCGTCCTGCAACTGTTCAAAGTGTCGCCGTTGAATCCGGTGATGCGCCTACTCACGCTCGTCACCGACCCGGTGCTCGAGTTGGTCGGCAAAGTCCTCGGCATCCCCGCTTACCGGCGCTATGACCTTACCACCATCGCCGCGCTGGCCGCGACGCTGATCGTCCTCTGGGTCGGGCGGACGCTCATTATGGCGGCACTGCAATTCGTCCTTTACATTCCGGGATGGGTTAGAAATCCACTGGAGAGCATTTACACAATTCTGGTCTTCTTCTTGTCCCTGGTTTTCGAGCTTTACAACATGGCGCTGTTGACGCGCATTCTTTTCGAGTGGATTCGTATCCCCTATTCCAGCCGGGTGATGCGCTTTTTGTGGGACATCACCGAACCGCTGCTCGCGCCGCTACGCCGCGTTCTACCCCCCTATGGCGGCCTGGATTTCTCGCCGCTGATCGCCTTTTTTCTGTTGAATTTGTTGGAACGTCTGGTGTTTATGCTGTTAGGCTGGATTTTTTGACCGGCGCATGTTCATCATCCCCAACGCGCGGCCTGAACCGCGCGTTTTTTGTCGCACTGGCTGGCCTGAAAGAAAATTTTGATTCCTCACCCCGCTTGACCGTTGCATTTTCTTGTCCTATAATAGAATAAATACGAGATTTCAATCTTCTATTCCTGGCGCATCGTCATCCTTTTATAAAACGTGTTCACCAGCAGAGCATATAAGTATCGTGAAGTTTGCATGACTATTTGACAAATGACTATCAGACGAAAAAGGAGGTTCTCTATGTGGTCAAGGAAAATGCTATGCGCTATCTTTGTAGCAGTATGCGCGCTGAGTCTGTTCTCCGCCGCCGTGCGCGCCGAATACGGCCCCAACGAAGGAACGATCCGCGGCGCGGCCTTCGTGGATAGCAACCGTAACGGCAAGATGGATGCCAAGGAGAAGGGCCTGGGCTGGGTCTATTTCACCATCTCCAACGGCAGCTACAGCCACACCTACTTCTCAGAATGGCAGACCGTTGACTCGGTCGGCAACACCTACGCCACGGGCACGTTCGGGCCGACGCCGCTGGCGAAGGGCGGCTGGAAGGTGACGTTCCACGTTCCGCAGGGCTACGTCGCCACCACGCCGACGGAGCGTGTGGTGTACGTGCCCGGCGCGGAAGGCGGCCACGTCGCCTATGTCTATATGGGCTTCTATCCCAAGGCCGGCGCTGCCGGCGGCGGGGGCGGCGTCCTACCGGCGAGTGGTCTGGCGAACAACCACGTGCTGTTCGGGGCGCTGGCGCTCTTTGTGATGGGGTCGGTGGTATCTGTGGCCCTGGGAGCATCCCGCCGGCGCGCCTAAGCCTGCATGTCGCTCGTATGTCGCGGCGGCGGGTGATATTCACCCGCCGCCGTGCTCTGAAAACATCCCTCGTAGTGCAAACTGTTAGTTTGCCACCTCGTAGCGCACACTGTTAGTTTGCCACCGCCGCAAGTTTGCGCTACATTGTTCTGTTTTCCTCTTTACGTGATGCCGGTCTGTGCTATGATAACGACAATCTGACTAACGACGACTTGACTTTTTCCGAGGACTCTGTATGCAAGTTTATATCGTCCACTTTGGCGAATTGGGACTCAAAGGCCGCAACCGGATTTTCTTTGCGCGGCATTTAGTCGAGAACATCTACGCTGTTTTTGCGGATGCGCCGGGAACGACGGTGAAGTTCTTTCACAGTCACATTCTCGTCAAAGTGTTTGCGGATATGCCGGCGGCAGTCATCGAAGAGCGCCTCGGCAAAATTTTCGGCATCGCTTACTTCGCGCCGGCGACGATGGTGCCGGCGGATTTTGAGACGATCAGCCAGGCCGCGCTGCGTCTGGTCGAGGGTGTGATCACGCCGGCGACGACCTTCAAGGTGGATACCACGCGGGGTGACAAGCGATTTCCGATCACCTCACAGGGTGTTGACCGCGAGATCGGCGCGCGGATCGTGGACTTGACCAGCGCGCCGGTGAAGCTCAAAGACCCCGACGTTACGCTGACCATCCAGATTTACGAGGATGCGACGTATCTTTTCGTCCGCCGGCTTCCGGGAGCGGGGGGCTTGCCGGTTGGCGTCAGCGGGCGCGTGCTCGCGCTGTTTTCCGGCGGGATTGATTCGCCTGTGGCGGCGCACATGATGTTGAAGCGCGGTTGCACGCTCGATTTGCTGCACTTTCACCTGCTGCCGGGCGTGGAGCAGGCGCGCGCTTCCAAAATCGCGGCGATGGCGCGCGCGGTGTTGGCTCCACACCACCTCGCCGCGCCGCTCTACCTGATTTCCGCCGCGCCCTTCGAGACAGCCATCGCCGACGTGAACACGCGCGTTTCGACGGTGGTTTTCCGTCGCTTTATCATGCGCGTGGCAGAGCGCATTGCCGAACAGCGGCAATGCCTCGCGTTGGTTACAGGGGAGAGCGTCGGTCAGGTGGCGTCGCAGACCTTGCAGAACATCAACATGATCAGCCGCGCGACGGCGCTGCCTATCCTGCGTCCGCTCATCGGCTACGATAAGGCCGAGATCATCGCCGCCGCGCAACGCCTCGGCACTTACGACCTGTCTATCCAGCCGTACCGCGACCCGTGCTCGCTGCACGCCCTGCACCCATCAACCAGCGCCAGCCTGGACGAAGTCGAGCGCGTCGAAGCGGAGATTGGCGTCGCCGACCTGGTCGAAACCACCCTGCGCAGTTACCTTGATGAGATGTGGATCAATTTCTAACCCAAGCATAGCGATGTTGTGATTTGCTGATTTTGTATTTCCGACGGAGGTGAAATATGAACACAGTCAATCGTATTGTCATTGTCATTGTGTTGTTGGCGCTGATGGCAGCATTGACGGCTGTCTTCGTCCTACCCCACATTGTGCTCGCTAACATCGGGGAGTGGCTGAAGAGTGCGGGACAGTACTTTTCTGATCAAGTGCCGCCGGCCTGGCGGCTGGTCGGCGGCCTGTTCCTCTCACTGATCGTTGATCTGCTCATCCTGTTTCTGATCTTCCTGGAAGTGCGCCCGGGGCGCAAACGCTTCATCCGCGTGCAGCAAGTCACGGGCGGCATGGCGGCCATCAGCGCGGAGAGCATCGTGCAGCAGCTTGTCTACAAACTCGACCCGCTGCCGGACGTTATCAAAGTGGCTCCCAAAGTCCACGCGAAACGCGATAAAGTACAGGCCATCGTGGATGTGGACGTAGAAGCAGGCGCCGATGTGCCCGGCTTGGCGACGCAATTGATGGGCGTGGTGAAAACCGTTCTGTCCGATGATCTGGGGCTGCAGGTCTACGGGCAGCCGGAAGTGCGCATCAAAGTCGCGCCTGCGCCCACGGTCGTCGTGAAGAAGCCCCGTCCGGCTGCGGAAGAACCGCTGCCGCCCCAGCCGGTCGTCCCGACGGAGAAACCGCCGGAGTTGACCGGACCGCCGCCTTTGCCTGTTGAAGAGGACCGCTAAACGTGAGTGAAGCCCCCACGCTATCATCCGACGCGCTCATCGAGGCGCTGCTCTTCGTCGCGCCGCAACCGCTAACGCCGGAAGCCCTGGCCGAGGTCACGGGCCTGTCGCTCGACGAGACGGAGGCTGCCCTTTCCACGTTGGAGACGCGCCTGGCGACTGCGGGCCTGCGCATCCAGCGCAGCAAAAAGCGCCTCCAAATCGTCTCCGCGCCAGAAGCCGCCCCTTTCGTCGAGAAACTCCTGGGGCTGGAAGTGAATTTGCACCTTTCTCAGGCGGCGATGGAGACGCTGGCGATTGTGGGGTACGCGCAGCCGATCACCCGCCCGCAGATCGAGGCCATTCGCGGCGTCGGCTCCGACAGCGTCCTGCGCACCTTGCTCTCCGCCGGCCTGATCGAAGAAGTCGGGCGCGCCGAAACCGTCGGGCGTCCCATCCTCTACGGGACGACGTTCGAGTTTCTCCAACAGTTTGGCCTGCAGAAGCCGGACGATCTGCCGCCTCTGGAGCGACCGGCGAAAGCGCCGCCTGAACCGGCTGCGCCGGCCGCCGGGGACGAGAAATCGTGATATGCGTGGAGCGCGCGGCATCCTGGCGAAGGTTCTGCGTCTCAGTCCGTCAGCGCGGCCGCGTAAGTGGCTGTCTGTTATCCTCGCGCTGCTCGTTGCGCTAAGCGGAAGTGCGGGAATCCTGGCGCAGACGTCCATCACCCCGGTGGGCGTCTATTACGTGGGCGTCGAGGATGCGATTGCCGAGGCCATTAACCTCGCCGTTCCCTACATTGTGCGCGTTGACCAACCCGAACTGGCGCAAGTTCTGGTGCTCAACGACTTCTTTCCGCGTCAGGAAGAGACGGCGCATCTTTTCGCCTCGCTGATCCAGCGGGGCGATGTGGGTCTGGTGCTGTTCTGCGGGGCGCAGTTCCCCCACACCGTCGAAGATTTAAGCGCCGTGTTTGGCGTCAGCGCCTTTGGCATAGCGCGCGCCGACCGTGCCGTGTCCGTCCAAACAGGGAGTGAGGTGGATGCGCTGCACCACGCGGTGACGTGGAACTCCGCGCCGCCGATTCAAGCGCGCACCGTCATCTCCAACCCCAACCTGCTACTGCCCGTGGTGACCACGACGGCGCGCGAGCCGGTCATCCTGCGCGTCCGAGGGCGCGAGCGCGCGCAGACCTTCATCGTGGGGGGATGGCTCAGCGCGCCATCGAACCGCGAGTGGCAGAATTGGCCCTATTTCCGCTACCTCATTTACCGGCTGATTGTCGAGGCTGCCAACGCAGCGCGCGTGCTTCCTTTCGCCAGCTATCCCCTTTCTCCCGTGCCCCAGGGAAGGGTGCGCCTGGGGATCATCGGCGGCGGGGTGGCTGCCGTCTTCGTCGCGGGATGGGCGCTCTACCTCGCCCGGCGCCGTCTGTTTATGCACCCGGAAATCTGGGAGAAGCTGCACGCGACCCCGCCGCCTCATCCAGCGCAAAATTTGTGGGAAACCGTCGGCTTTCACCGGCCATTGGCGGGGTTGTTGACGTTGTTGCTACCCTACTTCCTGGCGCTCGTCCTGCTCATCGCCTATCAGATGGATTATCTGCCGCGTGTGCTGATTCCGTGGACGCACACGCTGCGCCTCTGGGAGATCACCGGCCTGGGATTCGGCGCGGCGTGGGTGCTCTTCGACCTGGGAACCGGCGTCGCGGCGGTGTACTACTTTGCGACGTTACGCATCCGCTATCCCCACGAAGCCTTCCGCTATTTCCAGTTCTACGTCTGGTGGCAGTTGCTCAGTGGGGCCGCGCAGTGCGGGATGGTGATGCTCGTGGCGACGTTCATCTTGCCCGGCTCGCCGCTGGCCTACCTCGCGTATTATGGCGTCGTCCACGCGCTGATCCAGTTTCCCGGATTTTTCCAGGGGTTCCGCTTTTTCTTCCGCGCCGTGCAGCGGTTGGACTACGAACAATACCTCACTTTGTGGTCGCTGGTGGGGTCAATCACCGTGCAAAGTGCGGCCGTGTTATTGCTGCGACGGTGGGGAACGGCGATCCCCGTCATCGGCGAGACGTTGGGCGGCATTCTGGGATTGGGGTTGGGCATTTACTTGACCGAGGGGGTGGGCTTCATCGTCGGCTTGCTGCTCTATAAACGCCTGGGGTATGCGCTGCGCGCGTTTTTCTTGCCGGCGTTTGATCGCCGGGTTAGCCTGCAAATGTTAAGCTTTGGAGGGCGTCTCACGTTCGGCGCCGTCTTTGTGCCGTTAGGCGCCCTGGCGCAGATATATCTCCTCCCGCGTTGGCTGCCGGCATACAGCGCCCTCCAAAGTCACTGGACGCTGGCGATTGCTTTCGCCGCCGCCTACGAAGTTCTGGCGCACGGGCTTTACAGCGGGCTGCTGCCGGCCATGGCCGAGACGCACATTCAGGGGTACAAGACCTTGCTGCGGTACTACCTCAGCCAGGGCTTGCATTACGGGATGTGGCTCAGCCTGTTTCTGTTCGCTGCATTAAACGCCGTGGGGAACCGCGTGGTTCTGGGGATGGTGGGCGTAGCCTTTGTAGACGTGACCCCCTGGCTGCTGCCGGTCTTGATCTGGGGGGCGCTGCAATGGGGCGCGTGGTTCACCAACGCGGCGTTGACGGCGACAGGGCATCCGGCGGTCACTGCGTGGCTGTCCATTGCCGAGCAAGGGGTGCGCCTGGGGTTGATGGTGGTGTTCGCGCTGGCGCGGGGCATGGCGGGGTTGCCGGCGGCCTTTGCCATCGCGCTGATGCTGCGGGTGATGGTGGCCTGGCTCATCGTCCACCGCCGGATCGGGCGGCTGCACATTTACGTATGGCGGACGATCATCGCGCCTGCGGTAGCGGCCTGGGCGGTTTACGTCACCTTGCGCGCTGTGGGCGACTGGTACTGGACCCCCTCATTCTCCGCCAGCGTCGTTTTGCTCGTCCTCGCCCTGGTTCCGGCGCTGGCGCTGTACGGGTTCCTCACCGCTCTCCTGGGAGGGTGGGATAACGGCGGTCTCGCTGAACTGGAACGCGCGGCGCGCATCAGCGGTATCGGCTCCCCCCTGGCGTGGCTGCTGACGTTGGGGGTACGCCTGGGCGCGCGGCTCTCCCCGCTGCACGGACGCTTCCCGGTTGCGCTGCGCGAGCTGGCGGAAGAAGAAGCCCAGGCGCTCACGCTCGGACGGACTGCGTTGGAATAAATCCCGCGCCGGATCACGCGAAAGTCGCGTGCAGCCCGTCCTCGGCGAAGGTGTAGTGGCCGAAAATCACCGGGCCGGATTCCAGGACGCGGGGGAGCAACGCCGGTAAATCCTCGACCAGGGGGAGCAGCTCGATCTCCGACCGTCTTACCCAAACCGGTGCGCCTTCCAGGGAAGGGCGCAGTTCTCCGGCCGGCGCTTCCCCGACGAAGACAAAAAACAGCACGCCGGGCGGTCGCGGCAGGGTCACGTGGATCACGGCGCGCAGCGTCAGCGCATCCACCACCAGACCGGCTTCCTCGTACACTTCGCGCGCTGCCGTCTGGCGCGGCGTCTCGCCGGGTTCGATGTGCCCGCCCAGGCCGTTGTACTTGCCGGCCCACAATTTCTTGTCCGGCGCGCCGCGCAACAGCAACACCTCGTCCGCACGCGTCAAAAACACCAGCGCGCGCGGAACCACCGTGTAACGGACGTCGGCGTTCAATTGATCCTCAGGACGCATAGATGTCGTCTCCGTAGGTCAGCGTGAGAGTATGGACGGCTTCGAAAGTGAGCCAGCGGCTCGGCTGGTGAATGCGTTCCTCCGACAGTGCGGGCGTTGGACGGCTTTTGCTCCAGCGCCCTTCGGTGTTCTGCAACGCCACCATGCGGTGCAACAATTCCTGAAAACGGGGGTGTGTCCGATAGGGCGTCTGCGCCAGAACGCGACACAGTTCTACCAAATCGGAGCGATAGTACCGGGGGAAACTTGGCTGGAGCCACTCTGCATCGTGTCTCCCAAAGTCGTAGGGGTAGTTGAGGAGGCGTTCGCTCAACACCGCGATGGCCTGCTCCTCGTTGGATTCGCGCTGTTTGGCCGGCATACTGAGCAGGCCGGCGAGCGCCTTGACCAGACCGTGGTGACAGCCGCCGCTGGCAAGCGGGCACTCCAGCAGTTCCGGGCGCAGCAAGACGGCCTGCAACAAGGCCACCCACGCCGAACGCACGCGCATGTCGTTTCCGTAGCCAAAATGCGACATAATCTGCAAGGCCATGCCGGTATAGCACAGCCAGGGCGCAGCGCGGGGACCTTCCAACACAAAGCGCCCGTCGTCGCCGCGTCCCCGGTTGAGCAGATTCTCACACGCCGGCTCGACTTCTGGGAAGAGCGGGACGCCCATCTGGCTGAAGAGATAGAGCGTGCCGAAGTTGCCCAGCGCCCCGCCGAAGTAGGGGTCCGCCTCGCGCCCCCAGAAGTTGACGCGGTTCCAGTGTTCCCGCAGTAGCGTGATGGGCGTCCACGCCAGCAAGCGGGCGCGTTCCTCTGCGAGGCTGGTCTCCGGCTTCTTGAAGAGGTGACGGAGGGTCAGCAGCCGGGCAGAGGGATTTTCGGGGTCCAACAACCAGGGGACGGGATCCCGTTTGACCAGTTCCAGCCAGCGCATGGGAAGCGACCTATGCTCGACGGCGCGCGCTCACAGCTTATAGCCGATCATCCGCAGGAAACCCTTGCGCCAGGCGATGTCCTCCTCGCCTTCGATCCCTTTCGTCAGCTCGCCGTCAATGACGCCCAGGATGCCCCGGCCCTGTGCGGTTTCTGCGACGATGACCTGTGTGGGATTGGCCGTCGCGCAGAAGATACGCGCCACCTCCGGCACCATTTTGACGGTGTTCAGGACGTTGACGGGGTAGAAGCCTTCGCCCAAGAAGATGATGAAGCTGTGCCCGGCGCTCAGCGCCAGCGCGTTTGTGCGGGCCAGCTCCAGCAGCGCCTCGTCCGTGCCCGACCAGCGCACCAGCGACTTGCCCGATGCTTCACAGAAGGCGAGGCCAAATTTGATGCCCGGCACGGCTGTGACCAGCGCCTCATGCAAGTCTTCGACGGTTTTGATGAAGTGCGATTGTCCCAGGATGAAGTTCAGGGACTCCGGTTTCTCAATGGGAACGACTTTGAGCGTTAAGGACATGGGCTAACCTCCTCCAAAAGCGTTGAAAAGCGTTGGAACGTTCAAACGTTGACACGTTCAAACGTCGGAACGTTGAAACGGTCAAAGGCGGCTCACGCGGAGATTGGCGGCTTCCAGGGTGTGTTGCAGGTCGGCCAGGGCCGCCGTGACTGCAGCGTGCGCCGCAGCTTCGGTCGCCGCCTGCGAGGCCGCGATCACCCGCAGACCCTCGACGCCGGCGGACGGGAAGGGCTTCGCCAGCGACTTGAGGTAGACGGCGGGGTGGCGGCGCGCCACCTCACGCAGCGGGATGGCGGCTTCCGCCTCATCATCACAGTGCACGAGCAGGGCGCGCTCAACCCACGCCGCCGGCGGGAAGCGTTGTAACAGTTCGGGGACAATTGTGGCGGCGAAAATTGCTTCCAGTTCCGCCGGCACGCCGGGGAGGACGTAGATGAGCGTTCCCCGGTAGTCCAGTTTGACGCCGGGCGCAGTGCCTACCGGGTTCGGCAGGGGGGCAGCGCCGGCGGGCAGTGTCGCCATCTTCCGCCGCGCGAATTCCGGCCCGTGATGGGTGAGGTAATGCTGTTGAAGCAGGCGGCTGTACTGCGCCTCGACGAGTTCCACCGCGGCGGCGTTCACCTCAAGCGGCACATCCAGCGCCCCGGCGAGCGCCGCCAGCGTCAAATCGTCTTCCGTGGGGCCAAGTCCGCCGCTACACAGCACCACGTCCGGCCTGTGCGCGAGGATAAACGACAGTGCAGCCGCGATCCTATCGGGAAGATCACGGGTCATGACGGCGTATTCGACGTTGAACCCCATCTGCGTGAGGTGGCGGCTCAACGTATAGAGGTTGGCGTCGCGGACGGCGCCGTTTAATAACTCGTTGCCAATCGCCAGTAAGCTTGCCGTAGGCACGGGGTCAGTTCATACCCAGAACTTTTTTTACACTGCTCCGCAGTTCCTGGGTGCCGAAAGGTTTCACAATGTACATCTGTACTTTGGCGATGTGCTCGCCCAAGACTTTATCAATGGGAGCGCCGCGCGCCGTCACCACGATGACCGGGATGTCGCGCAGTTCCGGTTCCTGTTTGATGGCCTGATAGACGGCCCAACCGCCCATATCCGGCAACATCAGGTCGAGCAAGATAAGCGCCGGTTTCACCTGGCGGACCGTTTCCACACCTTCTTGTCCTTCGCGCACACCGATGATATTAAAATTATCACGGCCCAAAATAACTTTGACGAGATCAATCATGTCCTGGTCATCTTCGATGTAGACGATTTGCTGCTTTTCCATCCCGCCCACGTACTACCTCCTGATCATAAACGAAAGCGCCAGGCTTGTGACAGCCCAGCGCTCTGTGACGTCATCGTCAGTTCTCTCCCCAACGCGCCCCAAACGGACTATTCACGTATGACATCAGTACAGGGAAAGGCTATAATTTCGTCCCCAGGACTTTGTTGACGCTGGCGAGCAGTTCTTGAGGACCGAACGGCTTTGTCACGTAGTCATCAACTTTGGCGATATGCAACCCGAGAACTTTGTCAATGCTTTGCGCTTTGGCGGTCACGACGATGACGGGGATATGGCTCAGTTCTTCGTCCGCCTTCATCTGCTGGTAGACTTCCCACCCATCAATATCGGGCATCATCAAGTCAAGCAGGACCAGTTTCGGTTTGATTTTGCGCACGGCTTCCAATCCTTCGCGTCCCCCGACGGCACCGATCAACTCGAAGTTTCTGCGCCCCAGGATCAGCCGGATCAACTCAATCATCTCGGGTTCGTCTTCAATGCAAACGACCTTTAATTTGTCTTGCGCGGGCGCGACATCTTTTTGCGCTCCTGCGAGGGTGGATTGCGGATTTTCTTCTGTCATTACATACCTCCTCAGTCATACACCTCAAGTTCAGTTTAGCACAACCCTTATGGATGTCAACAAGCTATTTTCTGGTTGTAAGTTTACCATATTTTTACGAAAGGGTGAATGGGTATTTGGTCATGGATAGAAACAGACAGAGGGTACGCAACAAGAAAGCGGGGGCGTTAGCGCCGCCCCCGCTTTAGTGGATCATCGTCTACCCCTTACCAGGCTCCCCGGGTAGGACTCGAACCTACAACCAACCGGTTAACAGCCGGCCGCTCTGCCTATTGAGCTACCGAGGATCAAAATTGACAAGGCTCATTGTAGCGCAAGTGTTTCAAAAGTCAAATGGATCACTTTTCATGTGTTCTGTGGCGGCTCCAACAAGAAATCGCCAATTCTTACATTTTTATATAATAACCCAAGTTGCCACTTGCACATTCAAACTTAATCGTACACGGATCAACACGGATTTTACGGATAAAACCAAGAAAAAAAATCCGTGTACTCCGTGGAAATCCGCGTCCTAAATCCTGAAACAAGAGTAGGTCTGATCATTCGCTGAAATGGTTAGCGAATGATCAGATCATTTCAGCGAATGGTGAGAGCTTGTTCTACAATTCCATTTTTAACCATTGCCGTGACAGCGCCAATGTGACCGCCTCGGTGCGCGACTGGGCGCCGGTTTTGTTGAAGATTGCGTTCACGTGGAATTGCACGGTGCGGTCGCTGATGCCGAGCCGGTAGGCGATTTCCCGGTTGGTCAGCCCCTGCGCGACGAGGGTGAGCACCTCATATTCGCGGGGAGAGAAAGGATGCGGAGCCGGCGCAGGTGGAACCGCCAGGGCCGCGATGTCGCGCGCTTCGTTCAACGCCTGCCGCGCCAGCTCACCAAGCGTGGCGACGGCAGCGCGCGCCGGGTAGCTGTCGGGCGGCAAGGCGCGCTCGTAGGCGCGGGCCTGGGTGACGAGTAATTCCAGCGTCTCCAACAGTTCCGCGATGGGCAACGCAGCAGTTTTGGGGGCCATGACAGACCTCGTCAACGAACTGAACGGATGGAATAGGCTGATTCTAGCGCCATAATTGGGCTTTGCAAGATATGGCAAATTAAGAGTGAGAAATCGTTTGACTTTTGAGGGAGAACAAAATATCATTGAAAACAAACGCGAAAGATCATCACAAAGGAATTCCTATGGAACACATTTTTCTCCTTGTCGGCGCTCCGGCTGTCGGAAAAAGCTCGACAGCACACACATTGGCAGCTCAATTCGAGAAAAGTATCCACATTTCTGTAGACGACCTACGGGAGATGGTGGTCGCTGGCGTGGTACGGCCCAGCGGCGAATGGAGTCAACCTCTTGTCGAACAATTGACATTGGCGCGAGAGAGCGCGACACAAATGGCAATAACGTACCATAAGGCAGGCTTTGTTGTCGTCATTGATGACTTTTGGGATCCGAACAGCCAATTACTGGAATATGGTCGTTTATTTCAAGAACCCTATGCTCACAAAATCCTTTTGTTTCCCAACCAGCAGGCGGCTGAAGAACGGAATCTAAAACGTGCTGGTTCACTTGAAGGGGGCCAGTACATCGCGGAGGGTATACGCGCCGTTTACGAGAGCCTCGAGACGGATGTTACTCGTCTTGAAAATCAAGGGTGGATTGTCATCGACACGACAGATAAAAACATTGAGGCCACAGTCAAGCATATTCTCGCACAGGTCAGGTGAGACCTAACGGGTTTCAGCAAACCTGTTAGGCCTTGATTGAGACTTCTCCGATAAGCGACCACGGCCCCGTCCACGTGATCCTCACCTGCGCCAGCCGCCCGCGCCAGTCGCCTTCCGCCGGGAAGAAGACCAGCCGGTCGGTGCGGGTGCGGCCAAACCAGCGTTTTTGCCGCGCGTTGTAGCCTTCGACGAGCACATCCACGGTTTGGCCGAGGTAGCGGGCATTCAGGTCTTCCAGGATGCAGCCCTGCAGATCGTCCAATGCCTTGCGCCGCCGCTCTTTTTCGTCACGCGGCAAATCGTCGTTCAGCGTGCGCGTGGCGACGGTGAGTGGGCGCGAGGAATAGCGGGCGACGTGCGCCTTGTCCAGCTTCAATTCGGCCAGCAGATCGTAAGTGTGCTGGAACTGCGCCTCGGTCTCGCCGGGAAATCCCACGATGATGTCGGTGGCGATGGAGACGCCGGGGATGGTCTCCCGCAGGCGCGCCACCAGTCGCCGATACTCGTCCACGGTGTAGCCACGGCGCATCCGGGCCAGCACGTCGTCGTCGCCGGCCTGGATGGGCACTTCGATGTGCTCGCAGACTTTGGGCAATTCGGCCACGGCGCGCAGCAGATCATCCTTCATCCAGTTCGGATGGCTGGTGAGAAAACGCAGGCGCTCCAACCCTTCAATCGCGTGAACCTGCCGCAGCAGTGTGACGAGCGGGGTTTCCACCGCGCCCGCAAATTCGGGCAGGTCGTAGCCGTAGCGATCCACGATCTGGCCGAGCAGCGTGATCTCCTTGACGCCCTGGGCCGCCATCTGCCGCGCTTCGGCGAAAATCGCTTCCGGCGGACGGCTGCGCTCCGCGCCGCGCCGGTAGGGGATGACACAGTACGTGCAGGCGTGCGAGCAGCCCAATACGATGGGCAAGTGTGCGCTGACGACGTGCGCCTGCTCCGAGGGCGGCAGAATCGTGTCGGCGCGGCCCAACGCCAGACGGCGCGCCTCCGCATCGGCGATGAGCGTTTGCGCTTCGTCCAAGTGCCCGCGCTCGGCGAGCAGCGCCCACAATTCGGTGGGATCGGAGGGCGGCAGGAAGATGTCCACCCAGGGGAAGCGCGCTTGCAGCGCCGCCGTCTCCTTCACGCCGACCATACAGCCCATCAGCGCCAGAATCCGCTCTGGATGGCGCTCTTTGACGCGCCGCAGTTGGTTGAGGCGGCCCACAGCCTTATCCTCCGGCTGCTGACGCACCACACAGGTGTTGAGGATTACCACGTCGGCGTCTTCGGCGCGCGCGGCCGGGGTGTAGCCGAGCCGTTCCAGCCCGGCGGCAGCGCGCTGCGAGTCGGCGACGTTCATCTGACAGCCAATCGTCCATATATGATAGTGCATATTAGCGGCGTTCCCACTCCTTTGTGGCGGCGCGGATCAACGCCTGGATGTCCGCGTCGGGGATATCGTTCACGTCAGGGTAAACGATGCCGTCAATGGCAAAATGGACGCCGCCGCTCGGCGCGTTTTGCAGCCGGATAGAGCGCTGCGCCAAAGAAGGGATTTTCGCCTGCATCTCCGAAACAATCTCACCGATTTCACGCGCCAGATCGAGCATCGGCATGATCGTCGGTGCAGCGTCGGAACGTTTGAGCGTTGGCTCGCCTTTGAGGAAGACGCGCAGTTTGTCCTGGATCGGCGGCGCGACTGTGGGCGCTGGCGCCGGCGCAACTTGGGGTGTCGCGGGCATGGCTGATTCGCGGGGCGGTTCGGGATGCGGAATCGGCTGCGGCGCAGGCGACGGCGCAGCCTGCGGCGATTTTTTGGCGGCCTGCTCCCGCTGAACATAGGAACGGGCGAACGCAACCAGTTCTTTTAACCCGGCCACCACATCCTGACGGACGGCATCATCGGGAACAGCTTCCAGCACAGGATAACGTTCGCCCTGGACGGTGATGATCCACGCACCATCCGCCGCGCGGTTGAGCGCCAAAAGGGATGCAGCAGGCGGCGCTTCGTCGAAGGGCGACGCGACAGCGGGGATGGTCTCAGAAGCCGCGAGTTGTTTCTTGTGACGCATCCTGAAGATGATCCATGCCACCCAAAACGTAACCCCGACAATGCCAACGATGAGTAAAGCGAGCATCGGTAGGAGAAAATCCATGATGTCCGTCATTTTCTACCTCCTCAAAATAGTCGAAAGTCCAAAGTTGCACGTTGAAAGCTGTGTGACACAATGCCGGCTAACAAGATTTCTCGTATTCGCCGACGAGATGGACGCGCCACGCGGCCGGGAGCAGTGTCTCCAGCAACACGGAAAACCCAAATATGAAGTCCTTCCACGCAAAGTAGGCTGGATCATCCACCCATTCCATCTGTACCAACCGCAACCCGCTGTGCGCCGCCAGGCGTTCCAGCGTCTCGGATGTGTTGGCGCGATAGCAGACCGGGAAGGTGTCGGCCTCGGCGCGGCGGTAGATGACGCCCACTAGCGCCGGTTGCAGCGCCTTGAGGCGCGCCAGCCACTGGCTCAGGCGGGGAACCGGATGGCGCAGATTGGGCGTCAGAAAGAAAAATCGCCCGCCCGGACGTAGCACGCGCGCGATCTCGGCGAAGGTCTGCGCCGGATACGGCAGATGCTCCAGCAGCCACGACGCGACAACGACATCAAATACCGCATCCGCAAAAGGCAGCCGTTCCGAACTGGCCTGACTGCGCGCCAGTTGCGCGTATCGGTGTTCTTTGAGCGAGCGCCCATCAGGGTCGCAGCCGATCCACCGGCCGGCAGCGTGCAATCGTTCAACGATGCCCCCACGCCCGCAACCCAGATCGAGCACGCGGCTTTCCGGCGTGAGACGCGCGGCAACCCGGCGCTGGTAACGTGCTGTTGCGTGTTCCCATCCGGGCCTCAAAGCTGCATAACGGCGGCGATAGTGTTCTAACTGATCTTCTACCATGCCCCTATTCTATGCCGCTTGCGGAAAATTTCAAAGGGGTCAGGGAGAAGATTGCAATCGCGCCAGGAGCGGCGGCAGGAGCACATCCCAATCATAGGCATGGGCATAGGCGCGTGCGCGTGCTTCCAGCTCAGCGCGTGCGGCGGCGTCTTGCGCCAAACGAATACAGGCATCGGCAAAGGCAGACGGCGCGTCGGCCAGCGTCATCGCCGTTTCCGGGCGAGCGAAGCCTTCCGCGCCAAGTGTGGTGGAGACGATGGCCTTGCCCATCGAGGTGGCTTCCAGCAGCTTGAGGCGCGTCCCGCCACCCACGAGCAGCGGAACGATGTAGACCGCCGCCGCGTTGATGTAGGGGCGCGTATCGGGCACAGAGCCGGTGAGCACCATGCCGGGCATCTCGCGCAGCGGATCCAGGCGGCGGTGGGGATGGCGGCCCACGACGTAGCAGTGGGCGTCGGGCAGGGCGGTGCGGATGCGCGGCCACACCTCGGCGGCGAACCAGAGCGCGCCGTCCACGTTGGGGCGGAAGTCCATCGTGCCGGTGAAGACGAAGGCCGGCTGGCGCAGAGCGGCCTTATCGGTGAAGGCGGCGTATTCGGCCACCGTAATGCCGTTGGGGAGGATGACCGGATCGAGTGCCGGAACGATGCGCTGCAATGCCCGCGCGTCCGCCTCAGAAACGGCGACCACGACATCGGCGCGGCGGCAGACGGCGGCCTCGTAACGGCGCAGCCGTCGCCACTGGATGGCGGAATAGAGCGCGGCCGGCCACCGTCGCGGGCGGCGCAGGTCTGCGGAACCGGCGCGTTTTTGCAGGAGGTATTCGCAGTTGTGGGCGTCAAAGACGGTAGACGGGGCGCGAAGATTCGCGCGACGGTAGACGGTAGACGGGGGGGGGATAGGGGGGAGGAAGGGGGCCATTTCCAGGCCTTCGATTTGGAGCCAGTCGAAGGGATAGGTGTCGAGCCAGGTTTGTAGTTGCTGGCGGAAGGCAGTGCTTTCGAGGCGCAGGGTGAGGTCGGGGCGGCGGGTGGTGAGCAGGTCGCGCAGCCGGGCGCGGGTGGTGCGGGTGGGCTGCGGGACGATGGCGACGCGCTCGACGAGGTCGGCCAGGGGCGTGGGGGCCGTCATCTCCTGGTCGGGCGCGGCGAAGGTGAGCAGTGACACGCGATGGTGGGCCGCCAATCCGCGCAGGATGCCCCAATTGCGCAGGGCCGTCCCCTGGCGCGGTGGGTAGGGAACCTGGGGTGTGAGCAATAGGATGTGGGCCATGGTTGTGGTTAGCGCAGACGCATCCGCAGCATGATCGCGCCGATGACGAGCGGCAGGTGGATCAACGCGAAGAAGACGCTCAGGATGCCC
>DAOUAQ010000245.1:0-8756 GCA_034433375.1 Anaerolineae bacterium
ACGGCTTCAGCCGCTCGGACGCGAATTCTCGCGCGACCGCTGAAGCGGTTACTACGAACGTTATCATCCACGGACGCAGCTTGCGCGGGCTGCGCGCGCCTTCCGCTCCGCTGGATTGCGTCCGCTCCGGCACAACGATGCGTCTGCTGGCCGGCATCCTCGCCGGGCAGGACTTCGACAGCGTCTTGAGCGGCGATCCGCAACTGCTGCGCCGTCCCATGCGCCGTGTCACCGAGCCGCTGCGCGCGATGGGGGCGGACATCCGCGATACGGAGGGGCACGGCCCGCTCGTCATCCACGGGCGCGCGCTACACGGCGGCGAACACACATTGGCCGTCGCCAGCGCGCAGGTGAAAAGCGCGCTTCTGCTCGCGGGCCTCTTCGCCGATGGCCCGACGATCGTTCGCCAGCCCGGTCCCAGCCGCGACCACACCGAACGGATGTTAGAATCAAGAATCAAGAATCAAGAATCAAGAATGAGCGAACCGGCCATAGTGACCGCTGGCCTGATGGTGACATTGAATCCTACCGTCATGGATTGCCTTAAGCCACTCAATATCATGGTTCCTGGCGATATTTCTTCGGCGGCGTTTCCCCTCGTGGCGACGCTGCTTGTGCCGGATTCGGAGATTACATTGCTTGGCGTCAACACGAACTGGACGCGCACGGGACTGTTGAATGTGCTGGCAGCGATGGGCGCGGAGGTCGCATTGACGCATGAAGGCGAGCAGGGCGGCGAACCGGTAGCCGATCTCGTGGCGCGAAGCGCGTCGCTGGTGGGGACGGAAATCGGCGGCGATACGGTCGTGCGGATGATTGACGAGTTCCCCATCCTGGCGGTCGCCGCGACCCAGGCGCGCGGGACGACGAGCGTGCGCGACGCCGCTGAACTGCGCGTCAAGGAAACCGACCGCGTCGCCGTCGTCGTCGAGGAATTGCGGAAACTCGGCGCGCAGATCGAGCCGCTGCCCGATGGGTTCATCGTCGAAGGGCCAACGCCGCTGCGTGGGGCCGTTGTGGATAGCCACGGCGATCACCGTCTGGGGATGGCGCTCGCCGTGGCGGGTCTGGCGGCGGAAGGTGAGACGATCATCGAAAACGCGGAGCGCATCGCGGATTCGTTTCCCGGCTTTGTCGAGGTGATGCAAAGCCTCGGCGCGCAGCTATGGCTACAAGCGTGAAACGATGACAATTGACGGGCGCACGCAACTTATCGGCGTGATTGGCTGGCCGATTGAGCACAGCCTCTCGCCGGCGATGCACAATGCGGCGCTGGACGCGCTAGGGCTGAACTGGCGCTATGTGGCGCTGCCGGTACGCCCCGACGAGATCGCCGCAGCGGTGCGGGGGTTGGCGGCGCTTGGCTTTCGCGGGTGCAACGTCACCGTGCCGCACAAGCCGGCGGTTATCCCCACGCTGGACAGCATCGCGCCGGAAGCGGAGGCCCTCGGCGCAGTGAACACACTCGTCTTCACGCGAGACGATGCCGGCAATTCGCGCATCGCGGGGCACAACACGGATGTGGCGGGCTTCATTGGCGATTTGCGGGCCAGCGGCTTCGAGCCAAAAGATCGGCGGGTTGTCGTGATTGGCGCGGGAGGTGCAGCGCGCGGCATCGTTTATGGCTTGCTGGAAGCAGGCGCAGCGCGCATCGTCGTACTCAATCGCACAATCGAACGGGCCAGGCAACTGGTGGAAGATATAACGCAGAGGCGCAAAGATGCAAAGATGCAAGATGCAAGATGCAAGATGCAAGATATAAGAAATCCTGCCCCCTGCCCCCTGCCTCCTGCCTCCTGCACCCTGCCTCCGGCACCCTTTAACGGACGAGACGCTTGTGGAATCGGCGCGTGAAGCGGATTTGCTGGTGAACACAACGACGGCGGGGATGTGGCCCAAAGTCGAGGGGTGTGTGTGGCCGGAGGGGGCGCCGCTCCCGGCGGCTTTGACCGTGTACGATTTGGTTTATAATCCGCTGGAAACGCGCCTGCTGCGTCTGGCCCGGCAATCCGGCGCGCGCGCCATCGATGGCCTGGGGATGCTGGCCCGGCAAGGCGCACTGGCGTTGGACTTGTGGACGGAACAGGCGTTGGATGTGGAAGCGGTGACGGCCTTGATGCGACACGCAGCGATCAGCCGGAAAGCTGACGGCTGAAAACTGATCGCTGATGGCTAAGGAGCTAAAATGAGCGTCTTTGAAATTTTAATGCTGGTCTGTTTTGGCGTCAGTTGGCCGATTTCGATTGCCAAAGCCCTCCGCACGAAGAAGGTCGAAGGCAAAAGCCCGGTTTTCATGGCCTTGATTTGTATCGGCTACCTGAGCGGCATCCTGCACAAATTGTTGTTTGCCTTTGATTGGGTCATTGTCCTGTATGCCCTCAACCTGGTGATGGTGACAACGGATTTGTTCTTGTATTACCGATATTTGCCGCCAGTCGGTGGTATGTGGAAAGTTTTAGCGCAGCGCGTGAATAGCAAAGAGTGACGGTGACATCGTAGCGTGAGCTGGCAACTCGCGGCATAGGCGAATTATCCAGAGTTGAACTTCGTAGAGCGGTAAGCCCGCACGCGTCTCTTTTATGCGGTTCAGGCGTGAGCGCCGCCCGAACTGGCGGCAACACCCCCTAATAAGACTGAACAATCCCCCATCAACCCGTTGAAAACTACCTCCCAACAGTGTATGTACACCTTGATACGCAACAGCGGCTCTATCTGCTGTTTGGCAATCACGATGTATCCGGCCCGATGCGCCGGGAAATCCACAAGGACGGGATGATCGCGCGCGGGGTTAATTCTCCCGCATCGCCGGACGGGGCAACAGCTCTTGGTCACGCACGGCCATCAGGCGGATGCGGCGAGTGACACACTTTATTTGAACGCTTTTTGCTGAGCTGGACGGCGCTCCAGCAGATGATCTTGATTTGTGGGCACACGCATTTGAACAGTACGCGCGCGACCAGCAGGTGCCAGGCCATCCACAACGCGCCGCCCAAAGACATTAAAACGACTTGCAAGACTGGCGAAAAGGCAAAAGTCAGGCAATAAGCCAGGTCGCAGCCGCTCGCCAACAGGCCCACAATGCCGGTGACGCGGTGAGAGCGCAACATGAGGGCCGAAAACAGCAGCCCTGCCAGCGCGCTCAACAACAAACTGACCCATGCGCCAGTGCCAGGAGACGCTGCCAATGGATCACTGGTTGCCAGCAGCGATTGTCCGGCGGTCAGCAATGCAGCGCGTTGCGTCTCGGACGTTGCCGCGGCGTATTGCCGGCTGAGGGAGAACATAGTCAGTGAGATATTCGCGGCTAAACTGACGGCGACGCCCACCAACCCGCCGGCGAGCGCCAGCGCCGCCGCACTTTTGTGCGCCTGCCAGAATGCTGCGCCCAGTGCCAGAAAAATGATGCCTTCCAAAGCGTAATTGGCGAGGTCAAACACGGCCAGAAAAGACAGCGCAACGAACGGACGGGTCTGCAACAGGGCATACCAATCCGCCGCTGAGGTGGGAATGGCGGCTACACCGGTGAACAGCGATACTTCCGCGCCGATATTACGGCGGAAGAGGAGCGCCGCCGCCAGCGCGGCGATTCCGCCGACGGTGTAAAGGGGTTTCCAGTCAGAAGAAACGGTGTTTTGCTGCGCCATGTTACGGCTGCACCATGTCGGCGATGGAGTTGGCCCAGGCGCGAATAGCCTCCCAATCGCGTAAATCGGTGGCCAGGGATTTGTAAAGCGGGCTGCCCGGAATGATCGCTAACAACGTATCGGGGAAGCGCATCGCGGCCGGATCATACTTGCCGCCAAACATTTCCACCGCGACCGGTTTGAGCCAGGGATACCGGGCCAATTCCCGCTCCATCTGCACGCGCACTTCTTCCGGCTTTTCGCCAACGCGCACCGGGCCGAGCGTGAAGATAGCGACAGGCAGCTTCTCCAGCGCGGCGTGATGCTGCGTCAGAAAGCGCTGCACGTCCTTGAGCCAGCTTCCGATGTAGAGCGGCGCGCCCAACACGACGGCGCGATAGCCGGCCAGCGACCGCACTTGCTTTGCGGGTTGCACGTCCACCGCCAGGCCGCTGGCGCGCAGCGTCGCGGCGACTTTTTCGGCCACTTCTTGGGTAGAACCGTAACGAGTCGCATAAGTTACAAGCACTGAGTCGGACATGGGGGTCTCCTTTCTGTTGCTGCGTTTTTTGTGACAAAGAGTCTGTCGTTCAGGTTGAGGCAAAAGTCAACCTTTCCTCAATATGTTACGCAAAAACCACACCTGGGTTTCATCTTTCAACCCCTACGTTGCGCTGTTTCCGGTTGCTTGGTGTTTGTAAATAAACAATTTCCCGCTCGAACCGGTCTCTGACTGTGCCTGCCCACACCTGGAGCTACGATGGCGCGGCCCGAGACCGATCACAGCCTTCGGGAAGCTCGACTCGTGCGTGTCACTGGCGATACGTTCGACGCTCAACGTGTTCGGGTCGAACGCCGCCTGGCTTTTCCCCGCGCCGCGCTGATCCCAGGTCACAACGACGAAGTGCTTTTCCAACTCCGGGCATTGCAGGCGCAGTTTGGCGAGGTTGGCGCTGCCAGGCCCGCCGTGCAAGAACAGCAGGACCGGGTTCCCCCGGTCGTGTCCGCGGATGGAAATCCACTGTTTGACGCCACCCAACGTCACCCGCTCCAGAACGTTGATCCGCCGCGCATGATCGGGGGCATACAATGGCGCCGGCCCGCTCCACAAGGCCAACGTCGCCAGCGCCACCGTCAGCGAAGCGCCCCATATCCGCTTTTGTTGTTTGGATAGCCGTGACTGCATAGGTGTACTCAGAGCGTCAAAGCCGAAACCCAGATGTGCGCGACGCCGAATAGCAGCGATGCGCCAAACATCCACCAGGAACTCATCAGATAGGATGAAAGGACCAGAAACGCGATGGGCGCTATCGCCATGGGGATAGGAATCCCCAGGAAAGGCGCGCCGAGCAGCGTGGTGGTTCTCCCGCCCGTGAAATACCGGATCCAGCAGGCGTAATAAACCGCCAGTGCCAGTCCCATACCAATCGCAACCGGCAGCGAGAGTTTCTTGTGCATATCCAACGAGAAGAAGAATGGCAAGATCAGCGTCCCAAATCTGCCCGCGTTCTCCAGGATGGTCAATATGAGCGGTTCGGGGACTTGCTTGCTCGCTTCCGCTTTGGGCAGTATCATCCACACCACATTGGGAAGCATGATCACCAGTGGGATCAGTGCGCCGGATTTGATTGTGATACTCAGATTGCCTAAGTTCAGATGCATGGTTTGTTCTCCGCGTGGATCGGCTTCATGGCTCGATGAACGGCTGCGCGAAGCGCTGTTCGTACACGCCGTTCTCCTTCAGTTGATTGTTCCAATACATCGAGAGCACCGGCAACTTGACCAGCAGCTTGAACACCGGAATCAGGTAAGCGGGGTAACGTTCCGGCCTGGCCAGCTTTTGCACGACATCTGGGGCAAACTGCCCGGTTTCCCGCAGACTTCGACCCAGCGCGATCAATTGGTCGAACAGCTTGCGATTCATATTATCCGGCATCAGGCGGATGCCCTCACCCCCGCCCTTGATGAGCGCGCCGAGGTACGGGCTGCCAAGTCGGGCCGCCAGTTTCGCCAGATAGCGCTCGACGTGGCGGAGGTGCGCGGATTCTGGGAAGCCCGACTGCATCACGAAACCGAGCGCCGGGTTGCCGCTCCGCCCGCGCAATGGCTCTAAAGCCTCGATGAACGTCTTGACGATGCCCGGCATCGCGTCAGTGTAGAGCGGGAAGCCCACCAGCACCGCCTCGGCGGCGGCGAAGGCATCCCGATACTGGTCGAGATTGCTTTGGCGGACCAGGTGATACGTCTCGGTGACAACCCCACCGGCAGCGGTGAAGCCCTTGGCGACCTGCGCCAGCATCACCGGTGTGTTGCCCTTCGCGCCGCGCGGCGAGCCGTTGAAGATCGTGAGTTGGGCGGGCGGCGTGATGCGCGCACCGGGAAGCGGCGGCAGGTTGCGGTCGAAGGAGACACTGTTTTTCGTTGGCGTGATGATGGCGCGTGCAACCGCCTCCACCGGCTGCTCCGTCGTAAACGAAAACTCCAGGCGGCTCTTCATATTCAGCGCAGTGCGGCTGAGGATGTTGCTTACGATGCGCAGGTCTTCAGCGTCCGTGTCAGCCTCCTTTTCCAGCAGCAGCCCAACACGGGGGTAGTGATCGTAGCGCGGGCGGTGGTGCGCCTCGCCGTGATCCACCACGAAGTAGGGATGAATCAGCGGGATGGACTTGTCCATCATCTTTTTCAACGCCGCGTCAGGGAAGCCCATGCGCAGCGGCGCGGCCCACAGCAGAAAATCGCTGTTGATGATCGACCGGCACACATCGTGCGAGGCATCCTTGGCGACACATTCCCCCGGCGTCTTCACCCAGCAGCCGAAGCAACCGGTGCAGAACTTGATGTCAAGCTCGCGCATGGCAAACGCCGTGACCGTGTGTTGCTCCGCCGACAGCGCCGCTGTTAGGCAGTTCACATACGCGTCAAACTCCTGGTTCTGGGGATTGTTGTTGCCGTTCATAATGGTGATTTTCATCGCTCACTTTCCTTTGCTAAACGAATAATGGATGACTTTCTTTGGACACACATCCGCGCATGTCCCACACAAAATACACTCACTATGTTCCATCGCGCCCTTTTGGACCAGCGCGTTGACATCCAGGCTCATCGGGCAGTTCTGTGTGCATTTCTTGCAATTGATGCACTTTTCGGTCTCCGCCTTCAGCCGCAGCGCGGGCCAATTGCCCCGGTTGCGCAGCCAGCGCCCGATGATCATAAACGGTGCCATCCAACACACAGTATGGCAACCAGCTCGCCGTCCAAAGGCCACGGCCAGACCTAGAAAAAGAAAGATGATGATATAATAAATCATAAACCAGGGCGGGCCTCCGCCATCCAGCGGCAGAGCCAACGTCGCGCCGGTTTCGAGCTGGAAGAAGGGATTGACCGTGTGGTAACCGCCGGCACTGATGACCAGGATGGCAATGAGCGTGATCCACGGGATCCAGATGGCCCATTTGATCCAGTTGAACTTGCCGCCAGGTGTGAACTTGTTGTTGATGGGTTGGCCGAGTTCTTGCAAAGCGCCGGCCGGGCAGGCCCAGCCACACCACAGTCGTCCTAGGAACAAAGAAGCGAGGAACATCAATCCGAATACGATAAAACTGCCGTTGATGACACCCTGTGATGCGCCCTGCAAAATAAGCGCGGGTGAAAAGTAATACAGTGTGACAGGAAAGAGCAGCAGCGAGACAATGATCAACGCTTTACGAATTCTTTGTCGTTTTGCAAGTTGTGACATTTCAAACCTCCTGAGCGAATGGCAAATGGCAAATGAGCGAATCAGTGAATCAGCGAGAAACGCCTGGTTCTTCCCCCCGTCTACCGTCTACTGTCTACCGTCTACCTTGCCGGCATTTCCCCGTTCTTAATCCGCCGGATCACGTCTTCGAGCCAATCCAGGTTGGCCTGCGCCGACTTGAAACCTGCATCCAGCGTCAACATCCAGCAGAAGAACTCACGCGGGGATTCCATATACTCGCGGTAAGATTCGGCCTGTTGTGGAATTTGCTCGTACAATTTCAGGACGCCGCGGATGCGTTCGGCGGCGCGCTCGAACATCGCCACGATTTCGTCGTCGGATAGTTGCCCGGCGAAGAAGACCTGGATCAGATCGGCGTTGCGCGGGATGTGGGGGTGCGGCGGTGTGAGCAGCCATTGGTGCAGCGCCTCGCGCCCGGCCTCGGTGATGTGGTACACCTTGCGGTCGGGGCGGTCGCTCTGCTCGACGATTTCCATCTCTGCCCAGTCTCGTTCGGTGAGGCGGGTCAGCGTGCGGTAAATCTGGCTTTGATCGGCCGGCCAGAAATGCTGCACGGACGTATCAAAAATTCTTTTCAGATCGTAACCGCTGAGTGGCTTGTAGTTGAGAAAACCCAGAATGGCATATTCGAGAGACATAGGCTGTTCCTTATAGGTCTAGTATTATATTGGACTATTCATATAATAGCACTGTCTTATAATATGTCAAGAGCGAACTTCGTGCTCGTCCGATAAAAAATCCCCCCTGCCTTTGGGCGGATGCAGGGGGGATCAGGGAAATTTTGATTTGCGCCTGGTGTAAAACGCGCATGGCTCACGCGGTATACCATGAGCGCGCCGCCTGCCTTGAGTGAGTGGGGTAAGGTGGCAGTTTTAGAAGTGACATTGTGGCCTGGGGTTGTATACTATCCGCACTTAAATCTCTTAAGAGAGATTCTGCGAATGTCTACATTCGCGTAGATGAGCGAGATTAGCAGTTTGTTTCGAGAGTAGTCCCTATGTGGGATTCCACACCAACGAGAAGCAAAATTTTAACCGCGAATCACGCGAATTTTCGCCAATTTCTAGAAAAGATTCGCGAAATTCGCGGTTTATTTTCCAAGGAGATCCGTTATGCGAAAAACCATCGCCATTCTTACCTTTTGCCTATGCCTGATCCTCGCGGCGTGCGGCAGGTCACAGGAGGCCGCGCCGCCGCAAACCGCCATTGTCCAGGAACCGCCAGAAACGCCGCAGCCGGTTCTCTCAACCTGCGCAGACTTCAAGCGGATTCGCATAGGCGACTACATCCTCAACAACAACGTGTGGAACAAGGGCGACCGGACGGATTACACGCAATGCATCTTCGCGCACAGCGAGACGCCGCCCACGACGATG
>DAOUAQ010000246.1:0-12954 GCA_034433375.1 Anaerolineae bacterium
CGGCACACAGGGCTGTGGTATCGGTTGCCATGCTATCCTCCTTGAGCTATATTTTGGATGGAGGACATAATACTCGATTGTAGTCGCTGGGCCTTAACTTAATGACATTGATGTTTAGGAAGGTTGTAAGTTTGTTGACAGTTGTAGGAATGGTTCTCGCCCTTAGCAGTAATGCGTTGGCGGGAAATAACCCGGTCGTCTACAATGACTGGAAAGCCGGCAATGCCGCGTTTGAGTGCGGACAGATCCCCGGCACTTACACACATGCTTTCAAAGTAGATGCTGCGGCCCCGAACGGCACTTGGGTCGCAGAGGGCAACACAATCACCATCAGCAACAGCAACGGCAAGGTTTTTGACTGGAGCGCATTGTACGGCATTGGAGCCGTGATTGTCAAGGCCGGAACAGGAGCGAATGTTTGGTTCTATGATCCAAAGTCAACAGGAGATACCGGCCTCTACGGCTATGCAAACAAGGACATCAGCCACGTTACCTTCTGCTGGAGCTACGATGTTGTGGTTTCCAAGAGCGCCAATCCTTCCTTCACCCGCACGTGGGCTTGGACGATTGCCAAGACTGGCGACCAGACTGCCCTCACGTTATCGTTGGGCCAACAGTTCCTGGTCAACTACGCTGTGACGGTAGATGCTGCCTATGCAGACAGCGATTGGGCTGTAGCGGGCGAGATCACCGTCTACAATCCCGATCCAAGCTTCGAAGCTCGCATTGCAAACGTTACGGACATTGTGTCAGAGGGAATTGAAGCGACTGTGACCTGCCCTGCTTACACCGTAGCGCCCTTGGGTACCCTCGTTTGCACCTACAGCACGCCCCTGCCCGACGCTGCACAGCGCCTCAACACAGCCACGGTGACGGTGGACGCGGCGAGCAAGGTGGGCGGCGGCAGCGGCACAGCGGACGTCATTTTTGGCGATCCAACAACTGAGGTTGACGAGTGCATCAACGTGACCGATGATAAGGCCGGTCTACTCGGCACAGTGTGCGCTGGTGGTCTACCCAAAACCTTCAACTACAGCCTGAACGTTGGCCCGTATGATGTGTGCGGCATTTACGAGTTCGGCAACGTTGCTTCGTTCGTGACCAATGACACCGGTGCGACCGGCTCTGCCAGTTGGACCGTGGCCGTGGATGTGCCCTGCCTGGGTGGTTGCACGCTAACCCCCGGCTATTGGAAGACCCACTCCAAGTACGGGCCAGCGCCTTATGATGCGACGTGGGCTTTGATTGGCGAGGATACCCTGTTCTTCAAGAGCGGTCAAAGCTGGTATAAGGTGCTGTGGACACCGCCCTCCGGCGGTAACGCCTATTATATCCTGGCTCATCCATACATCGCGGCAAGGCTGAATATCCTGAATGGAGCCGCCAGCACGCCTGAAGTGAACGCCGCGCTTGTCAAGGCGGAATCTTTCTTCAATGCTTACAAGCCGGCAGATAAGCTAACGAAAGCCGTGCGCGATGCTGCCATTGCCAATGCCGGCCTGCTCGACCAGTACAACAACGGACTGATTGGCCCCGGTCACTGCTCCGAGTAACACTCAGATCGCTCTGGTGTGAGGGATGAGCTTTCATCACCCTTCACAAACAGCAGATAAGTGTAGGCCCCCTCTTTCCCTTTGAGAGAGGGGGCCTCGTTTTTGGCAAACCAACGATTGAAAATATGGCGTATGGTGTTACCGTACAAAATCACTCAAAGACATTCACCATCAACCCAGAACATGATTAAGACCTATTAGCCGAATCCGAAAAACGCTAACGTAGCCCGAAAGGGCTTCATTCTTGTGGCCCGGCCTCTTTGGGGCCAGGCCACAGTCACGCTTCATCCGACGACGGCAAATCCTCCAGGCTCAACGAGAGCACCTGCGATACCCCATCGTCGCCCATCGAAACGCCGTAGATCGTGTCGGAGACCTCGACTGTCCCGCGATTGTGCGTGATGATGATGAACTGCGTCTGCCGCGACAGCTCGCGCAGCATCGCGCGGAAGCGCCCCACGTTCGCTTCGTCCAGCATCGCGTCTACCTCATCGAGGATACAGAACGGCGTGGGGCTGACGCGCATCACCGCGAAGAGCAGCGCCACCGCCGTCAGCGTGCGCTCGCCTCCGGAGAGCATCCCCAGCCCCGACGTGCGCTTCCCCGGCGGGCGGGCGATGATCTCCACCCCGTCGTTACCGTTGAGGTCGTCGCCCTCCGTTTCGTCGCTCGTCATGCTCAATTTGGCCGTGCCGCCGTTGAACAGTAGCTCGAAGATGCGCGCAAACTCCGAGGCGATGGCCTTGAACGTGGTGCGGAAGGTCGTGTCCATCATATCATCCAGCTCGGTGATGATTTGCCGCAGGTGTGTGGAGGCGTTTTCCAGGTCTGCCATCTGCTCGCGGAGGAAGGTGTGACGCTGTTCAAGCTCATCGTATTCTTCCTTCGCGGCAAGGTTCACCGGCTCCAGGCGGCGGATTTGCGTGCGCAAATCGCGGATCTGGCGCTCCAATCCCTCCGGCAGCTCCGTCACCACCGGCAGCGGCGACACAATCGCATCCAGCGGGAGCGGCTGCTGCGCGGAAAGCGTTTCCGGCAGGTCGCCGATGACGATCCCCAACGCCTCCTCGATCTCGCGGCGCAGCGTTTGAAGCTGATCCTCGCGGCGGTTGGCCTCGACGTCGGCCTGCGCGCGGCGCTGTTCCGCATCGTGCAATACACGGCGCGCTTCGCGTTCCCGCCCTTCGTGCGTCTCCAGCGTTTGTTCAAGCCGGGCAAGTTGGGTCTCGAGCGGTGGAATCCGGGTGGATAGTCCATCCGCAGCCCCCCGCGCCTCATCGTAAGCGGTCTGGAGCGCGCCTAGACGCTCCTCCAACGCGGACAATTCTCCCACCAGCGTTTGACCGTGCCCTTCCAACGCGGCAATCTGCTCCTGCAAACGCTGCACCTCGCGCCGGCGCGCCGCCAACAACACGCGCCGGTTGCCGTGTTCCTGTTCCAACAGCGCCGCTTGCGTGCGGCGTTCGGCGGCGATACGGGCCGTTTCATCGTCGGCCAGCGCCGCCAGGTCACGCGCGAGCGCCGCAAGCTGCGCCTCGGTCTCACGCAACGCGGTTTCGGTCTCCGCGCGCTCGCCTTCGAGACGGGCGCACGTCGCCTGCAAACGCTCGCGCTCCTGCCCGCCCTCGTTGAGCAGATTGCGCTGCCAGTCGCCTTCCTGGATGAGCTTGTCGAGCGCGCGAACTTCGCGGTCCACGGCGCGGTCGGCCTCCTGACGGCGCTGCGTCGCCGCCCGGCGATGTTCCACGGCAGCCTGTAACGCCTTCTGCAACGCCTGCGCGTGCGCTTCACGCTCGCGCAGCCCATCCTGCAACGCCTTGATCTCGGCCTCCAACGCGCCGATGCGCTCCGGCAACTCGCGGCGTTCGCGGGCGCGGGCCAACAGGCTCCCGCCTTGGGATTGGCGCTCCTCGCCGCCGGTCACAGCGCCGCCGGAACGCACAATCTCGCCTTCCAGAGTGACGATGCGGAAACTACCGTGTAGTTTCCGGTACAATTCGCGCGCCGCGTTCAGGCTTTGCGCGATGGCGGTGCGCCCCAACAATAGCGCCACGGCCGGCCGGTAACGCGCGCTGTATTCCACCAACTCCGAAGCGACGCCGATCACGCCGTCGCCGCCCGGCGTCTCCAACACGGCGGGTGGATCCAACGTATCCAACGGCAGGAACGTGGCGCGCCCGGCGCGCTGGCGCTTCAGCCATTCGATGGCGGCCTGCGCGTCGTCCCACCGCTCGGCAACGATGTCCTGCAATTGCCCGCCTAGCGCCGTCTCGATGGCGCGATCCAGGTGCGCGGGGACGCGGACGAGCGAGGCAATGGTCCCCGGCAGACCGCGCAGCTCACCGCGTTCGACGGCTTGCAGCGTAGCGCGCACGCCGGCATACAGGCCCGCGCCTTCGCTGTGCAGTCGTTCCAGCGCCTCAAAGCGCGCTGCCACCTGCTGCAATTCAGCCTGCTTGCGACCTACTTCGCGGCGCAGGGTCTCGCTTTCGGCGCGCGCGGTGGAAAGCGCCGCCTCCAGGCGCGTCGCCTCGGCGTCGGCAGCCTGTAACGCGGCGTCGGCCTCTTCCAGGGCGCGGTGCGCGCCTTGCACGACGGTTTGCTGGGCGCGGCGGCGCTCGGTGGCAGAAGCCAGATCGGCCTCCAAGCGGGTCACGCGCTGCGCCAGTTGCGCCAGACGCTCCGTGGCCTGTTCCCACCGGCTCTGGCGGTCGGCCAGACGGTGACGGCTCTCCAATGCACGCGCCTGAGTCTGCGCCTGGCGGCTGAGAAGGCTCTGACGCTGCTGCTCCACCGCGCGGCGCGCGGCTTCGGCTTCGGCAAGCTGCGCCTGCGCTTCGCTCAACTGTGCCTGCGCGGCCTCGAATTCCTGTTGCAGCGTCGCCATATCCTGCGTCTCGGCCTCCAACGCCGAATGCAGCGGCACGAGGTTGGCCTGGCTCTCCTCCTGGCGCTCCTGCAACTGGCGACGGCGCTCGCGGGCGACGGCCAACTCGCGCTGGCGGCGCTCCGCCTCGGTGTGACGGGCGCTGCTCTCGCGGTGCAATTCCGCCAACTGCGCCCGCGCGTCGGCCATCTGTTGGCGCAGGGTAATGATGGTGGTCGTCGTCGCGTCGGATTCGGCGGCAGCCTGCTGCACCTTCTCCACGCGATAGGCGACGCGCTGGCGCGCCTGTTCCAATTCGGCCACCGCCCGCCCCCAGCGGTAGCCGTACCAGGTGCGCAGCGTCGTGTTGAGTTCGGCGGTCAGCTCGGCGTGCTGCTCGGCGCGCGCGGCCTGCTTTTTGAGACGGCGTACCTGCGGCTCAATCTCGCCGACGATGTCGTAGACGCGCTCCAAATTGCGGTGGGTCTCATCGAGACGGCTAACGGCGTCCTCGCGGCGCGCCCGGTAGGGGGCGATGCCCGCCGCCTGCTCGAAGAGCGCCAGACGCTCCTGGGGTCGCAGCGCCAGGACGTGATCCACCAGGCCCTGCCCGATGATCAGGTAAGCGTCACGCCCCAGGCCCGCGCGGTCGAGCAGGTCGCGCAGATCCATCAGCCGCACGCGACTGTTGTTGAGCAGGTAGTCGGTCTTGCCGTCGCGGTAGGTGCGACGCTCGATGATGACCTCGGCGAAGTCCACGGGCAGCCAGCCATCGCTGTTATCGAAGGTGAGGGAAGCGCGCGCCATACCGGAACGGGCGCGCTTCTTGCTCCCGGCGAAGACCATATCCTCACCCGTGCGCCCGCGAATCGTCGTCAGCCGTTGTTCGCCCAGCACCCAGCGGATTGCGTCTGCCACGTTGCTCTTGCCGCTGCCGTTTGGGCCGACAATCGCCGTGATGCCGGTGGGGAATACAAACGTGATGGGGTCCGCGAAGGATTTGAAGCCTTGCACATCAAGCTGCTTGAGTTTCGACATAATGCTCCGGCCTAAACGGCTAACAAACGAACAACACGTTCAAACGGATCGGTTTCTGGAGACAAAGTTACTATCCCTTCAGCGTGCGCCGCGCGCAACAAACGTTCATCAGCAGCAACCAAAATGATAACGTCCGTTCGTGCGTCATGCTCTGCTTGCCAATCCAATACCTGCTGCAAATAGAGCGCGTCCGAAGCATTCAAATTATGCCGCAACATCACGGGCAAAGCCCGCGCCGCGCTTTCATCGTTTATAGCCAGAAAGCGCATCTGCGCCACTTCATCGCTCAAACGAAGCATCGCTTGTTGAAAAAGCTGTTCAGGCAGACGTCCATCGTTGTAATGACGATTCAAAACAGCCGCGATTTCCAGGAAACCCAGCCAGGAAATGAGCAAACGCGCCGGATGAAGTGGCAACAAGCGTTCCAGCAGGTCATGCATTATGCCCGATCCAGGTTCAACTGTATAACGTTTGACGAGGGCGCTGGCATCCAAATAGCAGTAACGCATTACGCTTCCCTCATAGCAAGAATTTCAGCAGATAAATGCGTGTCTGACGTCAAGCACTGCCCAATAGTCTGGCTAAGTTCAAGCGCAGAGGGTAAATCCTGTTGCAAACGATTCAATTGTTCGGCGCTCAACCCTAAAGACCGTTGCACCACTTCTACAACGAGAGCCGGCGTTTCAGGCTGAGCGACGGTTTGTTCCACACGTTGACGCAGCGCGCGCACTGGAGATAACGTTTTTTGACGATAAGCCGCCGTCACCAAATGTGCCAAAACCTCTATTAAATTTGTTTGTTCCTCAGCCGCCAACGCGGTCAAATCTGCATATAGTCGCATCGGCACTTGCAAGGTCATTGTTTCGGTACTCATCGTATCTTCCTCTCATTGTAATGATACGTTCATCATACCACACCTTACCACAGGGGGCAACGATTGTTTGAACTGAGGCAAGGAATCAAAGTGTTTCCGGCCACACCGGGATAAACATAAACCATTGGTCGGGGTGGCGGCGGATCAGGGTCTCGATCTCGGCCAGCACCCGCCGCAAGTTGACGGTATAATCGGTCGCCGCATCGCCGGTGCGCTCCATCGTCAGCGGCGGATTGGCGACCACGTTGTACACGCCGTCTTCGTAGTAGGCGGCGATGGTGATAACCAGGCAATCGGTGCGCAGGGGGATGCGGATGTAGCCGGTGGGCAGGTACGCCGTCGCGCCGAAGAACTCCACGGGTTCGTTCCCCTCGTTGACCGGGCGATCCACGCCGGTGATGACGACGCCGCCCTGCCGCAAGCGCGCCATCGCATCCCGTAGAGTGCTCGGTGAAATGGGCGTGATGATGACGTTGCCCTTTTCCCGCAGACTGTTGAAGAACTCGAACCCGGCCGGCGGATCGGCGAGAGAGAGCGCCTGCATCGGCACAGGGACGTACTGCGAGAGTCCGATCCAGGCCAGATCAAAGTTCGACATGTGCGCCCCCAGGATGAAAAGCCCTCGCCCGGAGGCAATGGCTTGATCGAGATAAGTCTTGGCTTCGTTGGTCAGGCGCACGGGCGGATAGAATTCCTCCACATTGATTCTGCCGCGTCCCACGTTATGGAAAAGTTCGTAGTAACCACGGTTCGAGTTGCTGATGAGCCGGTAAACGGCGCGCGCGAGTTCTTTGTCGGACACCTCCGGCCCTAACACGCGCCGCAAATTCGCCCGCACATTCCAGTACACGTCAGGCTTGAACGTTACCATCAGGCGCGACGCCAACGCGGCAACGTATCTCCCGCCGCGCGGCGGGAGATATTTGCCGAGGTAGAAGCCCAGGCGTGTGGGCCAGCCCTTGGAGAAGAAAGCTTTGGTGCTCACAGATTAACCTTGAGGCGGTTCGGCTCGCAGTGCGCGCGGCGCTTCAATGAGGACAGGGATGCCACGCAGCAGGCAGATCACCAACGCCAACCACGCGCAGACCTGCGCGATGACGTTGACCGTCGCCAGGGCCGGGCTGCCGGCCGCCGCCAACCCGTGCGTCAGCGCGAGGAAGAAAAACGCGACGGCCTTCGCAATCGCAAAGGGCGTGCGCAGCCAGGGGGACTTCACCAGGAAGCGTCCCACGGGCGAACGCATCATCTCAAACGGCGCGAGGCCCTTCGAGGGCGCAACGGCGCGGACGGCGTCCACGAAGGTGCCGCGCGTCAGCACAATCAAGGGGAAAATGACCGAAATCAAGTGCAGATGCGCGAAAACGACCCACAACAGGAATTCCACCGTGCGGTCGGCGGCGATATCGAGCACGCTGCCAAGCACAGAAGTCTCGCCACGCTTGCGCGCCACGGCGCCATCAAAGGAATCCATCACAATGAGGAAGATGATGAGCAGCGCAGCAATGAAACGGGGGGTTGCCGTCGGCTGATAGAGCAGGATGATGATAAGGGCAAGCAGGGGTATCCGCGATAATGTTATGAGATTCGCAACCATCGTCCTTTCTCCTTCAAGAACAGTTGTCAGTTATCAGTCTTCAGTTATCAGTTCTTTATCTGCACAATCTGCTGGTTCAGGCGGCGTGAAGATGCACGGGCATAGCATCAGCCCGCAAAAGGCTCTGCAGGCCGCGCAGTGCCAGCACCGGACGCAGCCGCGCGTCATCGGGCAGGGGTGACGGCGCGTGCAACGTGGCCCAGGGTTGCGCCAGCAGGGCGCTCAATTTCCAATCCGCCGGTTCCAGAAAGTGCGGCAGGGCCTCGCGGCGGATTTGCAGCAAGGCTTGACGCGCTTTTCCGCGCCAGCGTCGCAGCGGCAAGAGGTAAACGGCCTGCACCAGCGCGTCGGGGACTTCCGCACCGCCCAATTGCGGCGCGGTCAGCACGAAAAAATAGGGTGTCGCAGCGTCCACATCGTTCAGCACCACAATCTGGTTATCTTCACCGAGGATGTAGGCATGACCCGCCGGAAAGAAGTCCACGTCACACTGCCACTGTTGGCGCAGGTGGCGGATCAACGCGCCGTGAGGCGGATGAATCGCGTCGGGCTGCACCTTAGCGGCGCCCACGCCGATGGAGACGCCCCCGTTGGGCAAACGGCCCCAGAATCGCTCGTCGCCCAGTTCAAAGTAGAAGGTCTGATCGTCGTACACCAGACCCGCAAGCGCAATCAAACGCAGCGAACGATCCTTGAGCACGCGCGTCTCTTCACGCCCAAGATGCGGAAAGACTTCAAAGAGATTCATAACTCCCCTGACACCGACCTCACGACCAAAATGTATGACCGGCAGTCTGTCACACCGGAGGCATTATACCACGAGACCGCATAAGGGCAGTGCGCGATAAAATTACACGAACGGCGTGTTTTTCACAGAGTATTCACAATCCTGTAATAGCCAAAGCCAGTTCTTATGATAGAATTCAGTTAGCTAATTGACAGGGACAGAGATCGTATGTATTGCTCGCACTGTGGCTCACATAACCCAGACGACGCCGAATGTTGCGCTCACTGCGCAGCGCCTCTTAACCCGCGCGCGGCTGATGACGCAACCATCCACAAGCTCCGGCAGGCGCTCGACGAGGCGCAAGCCTCGATTGAGCGCCTGTGTCGCTACGTGCCGTCGGTGGTCGCCGAGGGCATCTTGCACGACCAGGAACGCCTGCGGGGGGAGCGCCGTGAGATTGCCGTCCTCTTCGCGGATGCAGTCAATTTCACCCATCTTTCAGCCTCGCTGGACGCCGAATCGGTCTTCAACCTGATCAACGAATTGCTGGGGCGTCTGGTCGCCTGTGTGCAGCGTTACGGGGGATTGGTAGATAAGTTCACCGGCGACGGGTTGATGGCGGTCTTCGGCGCGCCTATCGCCCACGAGAACAACGCCGAAATGGCCGTCCGCGCGGCGTTGGATATGCAGCGCGCCGCGGCAGAATTCACGCCGATCGCCCAGGCGCAGTTAGGCGCGCCCCTCGAAATTCGGATTGGCGTCCACAACGGGCCGGCCATCGCCGGCATTCTGGGCACGGCGGAACAGGCGGCCTACACCGTCATCGGCGACACTGTCAATCTGGCCGCGCGCCTGGAAGCGCAAGCCACGCCGGGCAACATCCTCGTCAGCACCCAGGTCTATACCAGGACGCAGCCCTTCTTCAGTTTTCAGGAGAAGGAAGCCGTCGCCATCAAGGGTGTGGATCAGCCCATCGTCACCTACGAAGTCACCGGCAAGCGGACGACGCCGGAAGCGACGCGCGGGGTTATGGGCGTCACACGCATTTTCCTGGGGCACGACGCCGAATTGGCGCAACTGCGCGCGCGTCTGGCTGATTTCCTGGACAATCGCCAGGGGCAGCTCATCACCGTGCGCGGCGAAGCAGGGATGGGTAAATCGCGGCTGGTCGCCGAATGGCTGGCCCACATCAACCCCAACGCTGCGCAGATCTGGCAAGGGCGCGGTCTTCCTTACGTCCAGGGTGTAGGTTATGGGATTTTTCGCTCCTTGCTACAAAACGCCATTGAATCCTATCCACCAGGCAAACAATGGGATAGTCAGATTTATACGGCAATGACGCCGTTTCTAAAACAAATTCTGCAACTTCCCCTGACGCCCAAAGAAGCGTTGTCGCTCAAAGCCTTGACGCCTGAAAACGTGAAACAACTTACCGCGTTGGCGATGCGTGAATGGTTGATCGCCGAAGCTCGCCAGCGCCCGCTCATTCTGGTGCTGGACGACTTTCATTGGGCCGATGACCTTTCGCGCGACCTGCTCAAGACTCTGAGCCACGTCGCTGCCGAAGTTCCGGTGATTTTCTGCGTCATCACCCGCACGCAGGCTGAGGCGCCTTTCGACGCTCCCACCCCGGGTCTGGAATTCTGTCTGATTGATGTGAATCCACTGACGCAGGAACAAAGTTACCGCCTTCTGGCGCACACCATCAACCTGGAGGGATTGTCAGACTCTACCATCAACACGATCCTCACGAGAGCAGAGGGTAACCCGTTTTATATCGAAGAATTCGCCCGCATGTTGATCGAAAAAGGGATGCTGCGACTGGTCGGCAGTCAGTGGCAGGTCATCTCGACCGTGGCCGTGGAAAAGCTCGACGTCCCCACTTCACTGCGCGGTCTGATGATGGCACGTCTGGATCGGCTGCCCGAAAATCTGCGGAAGGTATTGCGGGATGCGGCCGTCATCGGACTGCAATTTGACGCGCGCATCTTGGGGCAAATCGAGCAGCATTTCCACGGTGTTGATAACGTGGCCCCGGCGCTCGAACGACTGACCGAAGCCGGCCTGATCGAGTCCCGTATGCACATCGGCCCTCATACCTACGCCTTCCGCCATATTCTCACGCAAGAGACCATTTACGACAGCGTTTTGCACGCCCAACGGCCAGAACTGCACCGAGTCGTCGCCGAAGCGATTGCCGCGCTGTATCCCGACGATCTACACGGTCAGGCCGAAATCCTCGCCCGGCACTACGATCTGGCGCGCGTGCGCGACAAAGCCCTGCACTATACCCTGCTCGCTGGCGATAAAGCGCGGGCGCATTTTGCCAACCGCAAGGCCGCCGAATATTACAGCCGCGTGCTGCAACTCTCGCAGCATCTTAACCGGTGTGACAGCGCGCGTTGGCGGGCCGCCGTGGGTTTGGGTGATGTTCAGCAGCACATCGGCGAATATGAAGAAGCCATCGCCTTCTACCAGGCGGCGCTTGACGAATGGAAAGCGGCTCCCGTGGAAGCCCAGGCCGAAGTGATGCTGAAATTGGGCCGGGTTTGGGCGCAACGCGGCGACATAGAGGAAGCCGAGAAATGGATGCGGCGCGCACTCGCCCGACTCGACGATGCGCCCCACCCCCAACCGCAGATTGAGGCCGAAATTGACGCTTTTCTGGGATGGATCGCTATGCGCCGCGGGGATTTGTCAGGAGCGCAGACTGTACTCGAACAGGCTTTGGAACTGGTCAACCATACGCTACACTATGACGTGCTCTCCTCCATCCTCAATCGTCTGGGGGGCGTTTATTATAGCCAGGGCAATTGGGAACGCGCCACGCACATGGTCGAACAAGCCCTCGCCCTCCGCGAAGAAGTGGGGGACATCTTAGGCGTCGCGCGTTCTTCCAACAATCTGGGGATCCTGAAGCGTAACAGCGGCGACTGGAAAAGCGCATTGGCGAACTACCAACGCGGGTTGGACATCCTCGAAGAGATCGGGGACACGGAAGGCATTGCTATCGCGCACACGAACATCGGCAACGTCTACATTGATATGGGGGAGTGGGACAAAGCGGAAGCCAACCTGCGGCACAGCTTCGACATCGCGCAAAAAATCGCCAATCCCTACGAAATCGCCCAGGCGCATCTGAATCTAGGGCGACTGTATCTGGCGCAAAACCGGCTGGCGGAGTCGCAGCAGCATCTCGACGCAGCCATCGTCCTGTACAAACAGGCTGGTGCGCGCGCTAACCCCGGTCTCATTGACGCTTATGGCGTACAAGGCTTTCTGTGTCTCGAACAGGGGCAGGTAGACGCAGCCACGGTATGGGCAGAACGTAGTTACGCTCTCCTGCAGGAAGTGAATGGCAAAGCCACCGGCGAATCCACCGAATGGGGACGCTACGAACAATTGATGGGGCGCATCGCTGCCGCGAAAGGCGACAGCGCACTGGCAGTTGCGCACCTGGAACGGGGGAAAGCCATCTTTCGGGCGAGTAAGACCTACCTCGAGGTAGGGCGCACCGCCTATTGGAGCGCCCAGGTGTGGCTCGCCCAGACCGAGAATGACAGGGCGCACGCGGAATTAGCAGAAGCGCGAGGCATTTTCGCGCAACTGGGCGCGACGCCTGATTTGCAGCGCAGTGAACAGGCGCTGAGAGCCTGCAAGTAGTCCCTACCCCTTTGTGAATCTATGCGATGACTCCACTGAAAAAACCGCCAAGTCGCCAAGAACGCCAAGGTTTTTAATGGTTAGATGCAGATAATTTGTAAAAACGGGCAAATCTCTTGAGATTATTCATCAATTATTTGATTCTCTTGGCGAACTTGGCGTCTTGGCGGTTAGAGGGGGTTTTTGCAGTAGGCTCATGCGATGAACGAAACACAGGGCAGAGGAGTTCTCTGCCCTGTGTTTTTGATGACGGCGTGCCTGAGGTTAGTCTTCGTCCGCAGCCACCCAGGTGTTGACGCTCACGGTCGTAGAATTTGTCGGCATATTGACCAGGTTGAAGAAGGCAGCCGCCCACGCCGGATCACCCACATTATTCGCCCAGCTATCAAATCCACCGGCCCAACTGTCATACCCGTTTGCCCAAGCTGCGTAACCGCCATCCCACGCCGAGAAAGAACTCGTCCAACTGGGAGCGCCGCTGGCCCAACTGTCGAAACCCGCAGCCCAACTGTCAAACCCACCGTCCCAACTATCGAAGCCACTGACCCACTGAACACACTGGAAGGAGGGCAACTCAAGGCCGCTGGCCCAGCTATCAAAACCGGAGGCCCAACTGTCAAAACCGGCCGCCCAACTATC
>DAOUAQ010000247.1:0-7692 GCA_034433375.1 Anaerolineae bacterium
TGCAATGAGGCTTCATAGTCGACGGTTTTGAATTGTCTAGTCATACTTCGCATTTTAGCACGGATTGGGTCCGGTGTACACACTTATGGGATTTCTCTCCGACAAACTGCTAGGTGAAGTAGAAATACGTGACGACTAACGCCACCTGCACGATCACCACCAGCACAAACTTAAGTTGGAAGCTCTCCTTCGCCGTCTTGTGATGAAACACCGACATCCCTGCCCACGCGCCGAGTGCGCCCCCGACCAAAGCCAGCGCCAGCAGCGCCTTCTCCGGTACGCGCGTGGTCTCTGTACCGGCGATAGACTTGTCGTAACCGTAGGTCAAGAACGTGATTGCCGTGATAGCGATGAGCCAGGCAACCACAACATCCACGCCGGTCAGCCACAAGGCTACGGTCAGGACAAGCGCCAATCCGACCATCATACTGACCCAGTAGAAAACCAGATTGGAGGCCCGCGAACTGCTGCGCGGAGGCGGCGACGCCGGTCGTTGCACGGGCCGTGATGGAGGCTTTGGTACAGAGCGTGGCGCGGGCTGCTCCCGCCCAGACAACCGGTCGGCGGCGGCGCGCAGTTCTTTGGGGATCGGTACCGGTTTCACCGGCAAAACCGGCGCCATACCCGGCTGCTGCTCGGCGCGTCGATGCGCCCGACAGTCGCGGCAACGTTTTGGCGGCTGTAAGCTGCGCTCGGCATAGTAGCGCTGCTCGCCGGCAGACCAGGTGAAACTGCGTCCACATTCGAGACATACAATTTGTTGATCACCCACCTTGAAAGCCTCCCCCAACGCGAATATCTTCCAGATGATACTCGATCCGTAACATCCCAAAGATCCGTATCCCTTATTCTATGTGTGGCGACGAAATGTGCAACGTTGACGCCCGCGCCGACTCCGGTATACTGCGATTGATCGCGCGTGTGCGCGCGCACGAAAGGAGGATAACAATGGAATCAACAACACTGCCGATGGGCGTCAAGAAACATATCGCACTGGTGGCGCACGACAGCCGCAAGGACGATCTGATGGAATGGGTACGCTTCAACCGCTTGTCACTGATCCAGCACGAAATCTACGCGACGGGCACGACGGGCTGGTTGTTGCAGCGCGAGTTGGGGATCGAAGTCCACCGTATGCAGAGCGGGCCGCTCGGCGGCGACTTGCAGATTGGCGCGAAGATCGCCGAGGGGGAAATTGACTTCCTGGTGTTTTTCTGGGACCCGCTGGAAGCGCAGCCGCATGATCCCGACGTCCGGGCGTTGCTGCGGCTGGCCGTGCTGTGGAACATCCCCGCCGCGACCAACCGGGCCACGGCGGACTTTATGTTCTCGTCACCGCTGATGCACCAGGACTACGCGCGCATCGTGCCGGATTACGCGACGTACCAGCGCGAGCGGGAACTGCGAATGGAGCAGTTCGTGGCGCAAGAATTACAAACAGCCACATCGCCAGTCACCACTCGCTAACCCTCTGCACTCTCCGGCTAATGTCCCCCACGGCGACGGCGATGCACAGCGAGACGAAGACAACCGGGTACATATAGTAGCGATCCCAATCCAGCGGGGTAAACAATGGGGGAAGCGCGGCGACGGCGGCGACTATCACAAGGGCGACGCTCGCCGCCGAGCCGCCTTTCCCCAACAACCACCATCGCGCCGAACGCGCCAGGCAGTACAGTCCAACGCCCCATAACACCCCATTGAGAAGCCCAAAGTGCAAAACCATGTAATCCCGCAAGATGCGGCGCGGGACGATGTTCAGGCGCTCACCCCAGTCGGCGATGTGCCACACCGGATTTCTTATCTGATGGCTCATTTCCCAACGGCGGAACAATCCCATAGCAAGCGTTCGCAAAATCGGCTGCGGATAGAGAAAGGGGTTGACGACGATAAACACCAGCGCCGCGAGCAGCCCTATGAAGACCACACCCCCTAACGCAAACCACAACCGGCGCGTCCCCTGCCCCCGCCAGGCGATAATACAACACAGCGCCACAACCACGAGGATCAGCGCCAGGCCGTTGAGCTTCGCCGCGCCGGATAATCCGACGCCAACCCCCATCAGCAGCAGCCAGGGCAATGCAGCGCGGAAACGTTGCGCGATGGACATCCCGCGCCGCGAGGCAACCATCAGGGCGCGAACGCCGGCCAGCAGGGTCAAAGTCGTGAAGAACAGGAGCGGCGGCTCGCTCATCGCGCGCCGCAGATGGATCAGCAGATACTCCGATCCGACGTATAGCACCACGAAGACGTATCCCGATACTGCGCCGCCAGCGTGGCGCACCAGCACATACAAAATCATCCCGCTCACCACCGACAGCAGCGCCATCAGCGCCCGCGACGACCAGAGCAGCCCGCGCGCTGGATAAGCGCCAGAGGCGACATTCTGCGTGTTGGTGGCTTGAAAATCCCACGGCTGATTCAAGTCCGCCACGTGGTAGCCGCCTGCCAGACGCCCCAGCGCGATCATGTACCGCGAGACCGGCGGCTGCGTCATCGTCCAGTAATGCACGTTCCAGACATGTGACGAGGATAAAGCGGGCGACAACGCCGGCGACAACCAATCCGGCGTGGAGAAATCCTCATCCAGCCCGCTCTCGCGCAACCACGTCGGCTCGGTGAAATCGCGCGTGAGCAGCGCCTCAAGATAGCAACTGGTCGCAATCCAGTGGCTTTCGTCCCCGTGAAAGGGCACGGCGTCGAGACCGCTGAAGTACACGCCGCCTATAATTATGAAGACCAACCCTACTTCCAGCAAGCGGAACCACTTCATCGCTATCACCTCTCTCCGAAAACGGCCGCAAGCGGACGCGCTATATCGTCTGTAACACGTAAGCAATGACTATCGAACAAACCTTGTCTAGCTTTGCATTCGTGTTCTGTCCGGTTCTTGTTGCGGCGTTTGCATCCCAAAAAAACGCACGGTCAGCGCAAGAGCAATCACGTTGAGGACCCCCACGACGGCGAAGGGCAGGCGCACGTCAATGTCGAGTAATGCCCCGCCGAGCAGCGTCCCCAGAATCATGGCACCCGTCCACAAGAGATGCAACAGCCCGAACACCCGCCCGTGGACTTCCGGTTCGGCGGCGACCGTGACCATCCCCGGCAGCAGGGTGGAAAGCGCCCATGCCGCGCCGACTCCCAGCGCGCCGAAGATATACAACCCCCACACGGAATGCGCTGTGAGGATCGTGCCGACGATGGCGAGTAGGATGACGCCGAACGCGATCTGGGTGGGCAAGCGCACGCCTTTGCGGTCGGCGAGCCGCCCGGCGAGGAGTTGCGTCAGCGAGGCAAAGATGGAACTGAGGGCCGCGTACCAGGCGACGGCGGCATTGCTTCCGCCTTGTTGTTTGATCAACAAAGGCAGCAAGGTGGTGATGCCATAGTAACATGTCGGCAGAAAGCGCAGCAATCCGAGTAGAAAGATGCGCGGGCGGCGGAGCAGTTGCCCGTAGCCGCTCGGTGCAGGGGTGACGCTTGTTTCGCGGGCTTGCGGGCGCAGATGCGGCAACAGACCGGCGGTCCACGTCGTGAGCACGCCAAATCCGACCAACGCCAGCCCCAGGACACGGAAATTGTCCGCGCCGAGGATGACAGCGGCAAGAGGATTGCCCACCGCGGCGCCAATCGTGTATCCCCAGTTGTAGAGCGCCGAGAAGACGCCCAACGCGCCCGCGCCAGCCGCCGCCAGCGTGAGGTAGCCCTGGCTGCTCAGCGTAGAGAATCCAAGCCCGGCGCTGCCGAGGCTCCACAAGACGGCGACGAGCCAGGGCGCGCGGAAAACGTAGAGCAAGCTGCTCACAGCAATACCCCCCATCCCCAGCACCAACAGCCACTTGTGGCCCCAGCGGTCGCTAAGACTGCCGCCCACCAACGAGGCAACCATCCCCACCACCTGGCCCCAGGCCATTACCTGGGCCACTTGTCGCACCGGATATTCGATGACTTCATTGAGGTAGATGCTGATAAAATTACGCGATGGCATTAACATAATGCCGCCGAGTAATTGTACGACGAGCAACAAAGTCAAAGGCCACAGGTTTTTCTTCATTGACGGTTCCACGGGTTGATCTCCAGACAAAGCAAATTTCCCAGCGTACACAAGGGTGACAAAGGATAGTTTATCACAATATCACCGAAAGGGACATTGCATTACCCAGAAAGGAGAAATCCCCTAATCCGGCTAAGGGTAAGTTCTCACATAAAGGGGTTGTTTTCCAAACCAGACGACGCCTTGTCGGCGTTGAGCTTTGCGCGGCAGGTGTACCTCCGAATCCACCCCGCGCGAAATCGTGGAACTCATTGTAGGCTTCCACCGCCAGCGGGTGTCGCTGCTAAGAAGGACTTTGCAGGTGACGTCCCGCCCGGCGGTGGATTGGCGTTGCAGATCAAAATCCCCAGCCTTACCCTTACATAATGGCCTCACCCAGTTAGATGCCCGAGAACGCAGTCACAGTCAAACAAAAAGGGAACAATGCTGGAAGGCGCGCAGGCACTTGCGGGAGGCTGCACGGCGGACGACGACGGCGGAGACAGATTCGGCAACAGGATCGGTGATCAAAGGGAGTTGGTCAGGCATCAACGTCAATCTTCTCCAAGGCTCTAGCCGCAGCCTCGCGCACATTCTTGTCAGTGTCCTGGCAGGCAAAGGTGGGCGGGATGACGGCCCGCGCATCGCCGAGCGTCCCCAATGAATAGACCGCGCTCCGGCGCACCAGCCACTCGGAATCCTTGAGCGCGGCTATGAGTGGCTCGATGGCGCGGGCGTCGCCAACATCACCCAACGCTCCCGCCGCAGCGTAACGCACCAGTCGGTAGGAATCGTTGAGCGCGGCTATGAGCGGTTCGACGGCGCGAGCATCGCCGAGACGCCCCAACGCCCCCGCAGCAGCCTGACGTACTTCCTGGATCACGTCATAGGTAAGTGTAGCGATCAGCGGTTCTACGGCGCTTTTATCCCCGATTTTGCCCAGCGCCTGGGCAGCCGCCTCGCGCACGTTCTCACTGGGACTCCTGAGGGCGGGAAGCAGCGGATCCACCGCCGGGCCACCGATTTTGCCCAACGCCGTGGCCGCAGTCCCGCGCACCAGAAAATCGGAGTCCATCAATGCAGCGAGCAGGGGTTCAACAGTACTTATCGCCGCAATCTCGCCGAGCGCCTCGACACCTAACTTGCGCACTTCCCTGTCATTATCCTTGAGGGCGTCAAGCAGTAGCTCTACCGCCGGGACGCCCATTTTTCCCAGCGCCACCCACGCAGCAAAACGAACACCCGTGGCGGGGCTCCTAAGAGCGCTGGCCAGTGAACGCGCAGCCGCGGTACCGGCAATCTTGTCCAATGCCTTAACCGCAGCCACCCCCAGGCGCTTCAGGAGGTCGCCCAGGTGTTCGCCGCCCATCCCGACTATGTACGCGGGTGGTTGGCGGAACTCCAGCGTCATCCTGAACAGTATAACAATCCGGCCGGGTTCTTCCGGCGGTCTGTGCTGTGTGAAAAGACGCCGTTACCCTGCGGGCAGCCAGTCCCACAGTGCGAACGCTGTGGCGGCGCGGGCTATCTGCTCGACGGTGACCACGCCATACCGTGTCCGGTGTGCCATCCAGCCGGACCATCAGCCCCTTCAGGGCACTCTATCCCATACTCAGGAGGTCTAAATGCTTAACTTTCTTTACTCGGAACTTACAGAACTGCTCCTCAACTTCGGCGGACGGCATCCCGAATGTCGTCGCCTCTATGCGCACGAGAACGACTCAACCACAGGGAGGTGACAAATGGAATCGCGTATATTCGGTTTCAGCAGAGAACAGGTGCGCAAAGCGCAATGGGATGTCCTCAGAGCACTGCGCAAAGGCCTGAGCCATAATCCCGCGCGCCCTGCCGCCGCTCAACAGCAGCTCAACGAATTTCTCGATGACTTCCCCGAAATGGACGAACCGGTCGGCTATGCAGAAGCGTTGGGCCAGGTCCTGGCCACGCCGCTCTTGAGCACACCGCAACCGCGCGACACCGGCCCTGATTTGTACGAGATGTGTCAGCACGAACGCCACATCCTCCAGATGCAGGTCGATTACTTCCACAACCATCCCCTCCAGGAACAACTGCGGGAGCGGGTCGAGCAGATTAACTACTGGGAGAGCCGCGCAAAAGAGGCGGAAGCGGACAATGCCAAACTCAAGACCGCCCTGGTCCGTGAACAGCACGACCACCAGGCCACACGGAGTCGGCTCGAGAGGGAGATCGCGGAACAACGTCGTCTGATCTTCGAACAACAGGAGACCATCAATGCTTATACACATTGACCCGCACACGAATACTTTGTTTATATTAGATGGTCCGATTCCCTATAACGCGATTCGTGTGCGCGCAGGCGCGATTCGTGTGCATCCTTTTCATCATCATCTCAAACTCATTCAGGAGGAAAAGTAACTATGCAAAGGAACTCAAATCGTTCGTCCAGCCGCAGTAAGCGGAACACGGTCGATACAGCCACGCTGTTGGCTGAAATCGGCCCGTTGTCCCAATGGCTGCCCGTGCTGGAAATCCTGCTGCCACCGGCGTCGCCGATACGCAGCAACTCCAACAGGCCAGCGGCCTCTCCCGCGACCAGGTCAATCGCCTGGTCAAGCGCTTCGATACGCTGGCGCCCGACGCCATTCTTACGCGCATCCAGGAGAGCATCCCGCGCCCTGGGCGACGCGGCGGCAGCCCTATCCTCTACAAGCTGGGCGAGGTCGGCGCGGCGCTCCTGCAAGAGAACGGCTATCCCGACGCGCACGCCTGTGGCCTGGAAAAGAGCACGCCCATCGCCCATGCGCGCAGCGTCCTCGATGTGCGCTTGGCCGCCCTCGCTGCTGGGTTGAGTGTGCAGACCGAAAAGGAGTTGCCCTATGGCGATGACCAGGCGCTCCGCCCCGATAATCTGGTGACGCTGCCCGACGGCCGGCCCGCGCTCTTCGAGATCGAGCAGGAGGCCGACATGAGCCTGCTGCGCCGGATTCACAACAGCTTGCGGCGCAAGGTCACCTTCTTCAGCAGTGACGCCGGGAAATCCGTCTCACCCATTATCCGCGTGCTCATCAACCTGCCACTCGGCCCTCTTTGGGATACTACCGTCAGCGTGTGGGAACGCGCCACGGCCATCGTCGCCAACGAACGCAATGGACGGCCGCCCTTCCAAATCGTCGCGCTGCCTTTGACGGATTTCCTCGACACGCCCGATTGGGGTACCACACCCGACGCGTGTTGGGGGTCGTTGTTCGATCCGGCGCAGACCAAGAGCTTTGGACGACAGGCCCAAAAAGACAGTGCTCCGGCTACCCAGGACACCGCACTGGTCACCGCAGCCAAGCCTACCGCCCAAAAGCGCACCAGGCTTCCCGAAGCCCTGAAACGGCGCACCGCCAGTGACGACCGCCGCGTGATGGAGGCCTACTACCAACACGTCATCGAGCAAGGTCCCGCCCTGGCCTACACAGCCGCACAGCCACAACCCGACCGGGCCTTCTTCGAAGTGATGCGGGTGATCTAGCAGTTTGTCGGAGAGAAATCCCATAAGTGTGTACACCGGACCCAATTCGTGCTAAAATGCGAAGTATGACTAGACAATTCAAAACCGTCGACTATGAAGCCTCATTGCAACAGACCGTGACCATAGCGGACTGTCTGCCGCCCGATCATTTGGCCCGTTT
>DAOUAQ010000248.1:0-18657 GCA_034433375.1 Anaerolineae bacterium
GGCCCGAACGTCTTGCAACGCAGCATCCTCTACTCGGACTGGGGCCGTCCTGCCACCTTCGAGTTCGACCTGCCCAACGGCGATTACAACGTCACCGTCTCCGTGGGCTGGGAGGGGCGAACGTACTCGCACAACTATATCGCTATCGAGGGCGTTGTCTTCGTCAACAACGAAGCGACCAGTCCGTATATCGTCCGCACCAAGCGCGTCACCATCACCGATAATAAGTTGACGATGGCGATGGGCATCTTCGACGAGTACACGATGCTCAACTACCTCGACATCGAGGCCGCCGGGCCGACCGCCGCCTTCACCGCCGACGTGACCGCAGGCGATGCGCCGCTCACCGTCCACTTCACAGACGCCTCGACCAACGGGCCAACGGCGTGGGCGTGGGATTTCGAGAACGACGGGATCACAGACAGCACAGAGCAACATCCCACGCACACTTATACCGCGCCCGGCGTCTACACCGTGCGCCTGCGCGTGACCAACGACGGCGGCAGCGACGAGGAAATCAAAACCGGCTACATCACCGTGCGCCTGCCGGCCGTGCATGATCTGCGCATCACCGATGTTCAGACCGAAACTGGCGCGCTCACCGCCCAATTGCGCTGGACGCCCCTACCGCAGGCCGTCACGACGACACTGCGCTATGCGCCTACGTTCATCACCGACGGAACCTGGGCAGCGGCGACCGTCATCAGCGATAACATGCCGGGCAGCACGGGTAGCTTCACCGCGCACGTCCCTTACGCCGGCGGGAGCGTCTACTTCGCGCTCAAGTCGCAGGATATTGGCGGCGCGTGGTTGGGCCTATCCAACAACGCCTACTGGCCGAGCTTTGAGGTATATTTGCCGCTGGTCATGCGTCACTGACCAGAAACCGGGAATCGTACACGGATTTCACGGATTCTACGGATTTTTGGGGCGTCTCTATATGGGATTCCACATCAACGAGGAGAGAAATATCGACCTGTGCAATAGGCAGAAATTTGTCAGCAGATTAAGCAGATTAAGCAGATTGAGCAGATTGAGCAGATTTTTTCCCTTAATCTGCTGAATCTGCTCAATCTGCTGACAGAAAATGGGCTATCCAGCAGTGTTAGTGCACAGGTTGAAAAATATCAACCGCGAATCACGCGAATTTTCGCTAACTTTCAAGAAAGATTCGGCGAATGCAGACATTCGCGTGGATTAGCGAGATGAGCGGTTTATTTTCTAAGGAGGGCAAAATGATGACGGCTGAAGATGCAATCGGCATTTACCAACGCCTTGTTAATCACGATATCCAGGTCTGGCTGGTCGGTGGATGGGGGATCGACGCCTTGCTCGGCGAGCAAACCCGGCCACACAAAGACCTCGACGTGATCATGCTGGTGGATGACGTAGGCTGTATGCGCGAACTCCTGAGTCACGATGGTTATCAATTTGGCTATCTGTGGGAAGAGAACCTTAATACCGTTGATGCGCGCGGCGTCGAGACGGTTACCGCCTTCGTCTTGCAAGATAGTGAGGGACGGGAGATAGACGCACACGCCATGCGCCTTGATGACGAGGGCAACGGAATTCCGGCATGGGACGCCGAAGGTCGCATCCTCAAAAGTCAGGACCTCGCCGGCGAGGGTGTCATCGCGGGCGTAACCGTCCCATGTTTTACCGCCGAAATGCAAATGGCGTGCCACACAGGCTACGACCTGCCAGACAAACAATCACGCGATTTGGAGCGATTACACGAGAAATTCGGCGTCGCCTATCCCGATGAAGTGCGCAATCCCTTATAACCTGCGAACTGATTGCTGGTTACTCGTTACTCGTTACTCGTTACTCGTTACTCGTTACCCATTACTCGTTACCCGTTACTCGTTACCCATTACTCGTTACCCGTTACTGAGTCAAGGAGTCCAAAATGACGACAGACACAATCCGTTGGGGCATCATCGGTTGCGGGAATGTGACAGAAGTGAAGAGCGGGCCGGCGCTGCAGAAGGCGCACGGCTCAGTGTTGGTGGCGGTGATGCGGCGCAACGGCGAGCTGGCGCGGGACTACGCACAGCGCCACGGCGTCCCCAAGTGGTATAATGACGCCGATGCGCTGATTCACGACTCAGAGGTGGATGCCGTGTACATCGCCACGCCGCCGTCATCACATCTGGAGTATGCGCTGGCAGTCGCGCAGGCCGGGAAGCCAGTCTACGTCGAAAAGCCGATGGCGCGCACCTACGCGGAGTGTCAGACGATGATTCAGGCGTGCGAACAGGCGGGTGTGCCGTTGTTCGTCGCGTATTACCGGCGGAGGCTGCCGCGCTTCCTCCAGGTCAAAGCGTGGCTGGACGCGGGCGCAATCGGCGAAGTGCGCAGCGTGAATACCGTGCTCTACAGGCCGCCGTCGCCCGGGGATTGTAATGGCGAGAAACCCTGGCGGCTCGATCCGGAGATCGCGGGTTGCGGCTACTTCTGCGATCTCGGCTCGCACATCCTCGACCTGCTCCAGTATCTCATGGGGCCAATCGAGACGGCCACCGGCTACGCCACCAACCAGGGCAGATGCTACGAGGCAGAAGACGTTGTCAGCGCGGCGTGGCTACACGCGAGCGGCATCCACGGTGCAGGCACGTGGCACTTCACCACGCAACATCACGTGGATCGCGTCGAGATTGTGGGCACAACGGGCATCATCCGCTATGCGACGTTTGACGAGGAACCCATTGTGCTCGCAAGCCAGGGACAAACGGAGTCACTGCACATCGCCAACCCACCACACATCCAACAACCGCTCATCCAGACCATCGTGGATACGTTGCTCGGTCGCGGCGAATGTCCAAGCACCGGTCAAACCGCTGCGCTGACCAACCGCGTCATAGATATGATCTTGGGGAAGTGACACGCGAGTTGCGAGTTATGAGTTGCGAGTTATGAGTTGCGAGTTGCGAGTTTCCGAGGAGTCCCCATGTGGGATTCCACACTAACGAGAAGCAAAATTTTAACCGCGAATCACGCGAATTTTCGCTAATTTTCAAGAAAGATTCGCGTAGATTTGCGAGATTAGCGGTTTATTTTCCAAGGAGGCAATGATGCGCACCGGCGTTTCGTATATGGGACATCACAATCCCGAGCATTTGGCAACTGATCTGCGCGAGATGCAGCGTTTGCAGCTTGACGATGTGCTACTTTCGGCGCAGGAGAACGATTTTGTGCATTTTACGGGGAAACTGCGCTTCACGCCCCAAATCGCCAGGGAGCACGGCATCCGCCCCATCGCCATCTTCTGGGGCGTGCTGAATCTGTTCGGCGGCGGGCGTTCGAGCCAATTTCTCCTGGAAAACCCCGAAGGCTTCCAGGTGGGGCTGGACGGTTCGCACCGGCCGGCCGGTTGCTACGTCAACCCGCTCTGCGTCACGCACATTGAGCGGATGATTGATGCTATCGCCGGATTCGGCTTCGCGGGTTACTTCGTGGACGAGCCGACGCCGCTGCGCGAGTGCTACTGCCCTGCGTGCCGCGCCAAGTATGCCGTGTGGTACGATGGCGACCTCGCCACAGCGTCCGCCGAGCAGAAGGAGCTATTCCGCCAGCGCTGCGTCGTTGATTACGTGGAGACGATTGCCGGCTATTGCAAGGCCAATCACCCGCAGTTGGAGACGATGTGCTGCCTGATGCCGCACGATCAAGCGATGTGGGCGGCGACGGCGGACATCACCGCGCTCGACAACCTGGGCACCGACATCTACTGGGTCAATAACGACAACGACGTGGAGACGATGACGCCGCTGATCGCCGATATGGCCGCGCTCTGCGCGCAGAAGCGCAAGGTGCATCACGAGTGGCTGCAATGCTGGCACGTCCGCCAGGGCCGCGAGCCGCGCATCCTCGAGCAAGGGCGGATCCTCGTCCGCGAACGCCCGGATGCGCTCTACGTGTGGGCGTGGAAGGGCCAGATCGGCACGACGGAAACCTGCGACGATCCACTAACCGCGTGGCGCTACGCTGTCGAGGTGCTGCGCCTGGCAAAGGAAGCGTGAAATAAGGTCTCAATTTTGATGAGGAGAAAAGCTATGTATCACCATAAAGTCATACAACACACGGTCAAGCTATGTCTCTTGCTGGTCCTGTTCGCTGGCTGCGCGAAGCCGCTCCCCACGCCGGAGCCGGTCACGATCAAGTTCCCTTATTACGAGCGCGACGCGGCGCACTACACGACGCTGGCGGAGCAATTTCACGCGCGTTATCCCTACATCACTGTAGAACTGGTCAAGCTGGACCGGCAAAACTTAACCCAGATCATCGCCAATGATGTGTTCATCGCCGATCAGCTTTCGCTGTCACAACTCACCCAACAAAGCGCCATCCTCAACCTCACCCCCTTGATCGAGCAAGACAACGCTTTCGACGCCGGGGTATTCTATCCAGGCGCGCTCGAAACGTTCCAGTACGAGGGGAGAACGTGGGGGATTCCCTCCGACATCAATATGCTGCTGATGTACTACAATAAAGATGTGTTTGATCAGTATGCTGCGCCCTACCCCACGGGCGGCTGGACGTGGGACGATTTTCTCGACCGCGCCGAGGACGTCACGGATCCAAACGCCGGGGTATTCGGGTACGCCATTCAACACGATAACGATATTGCCTTAATGGAGCCGGTGCTATTCATCTACCAGCATGGCGGGAAGCTTTTCGATAGCTGGCAAAATCCTACCAACATCACCTTCAACGATCCACTCAACGTTGAAGCGCTGGAGTGGTACGCCGGTCTGATCCACACGCGCGGCGTCGCCCCCACCCGTCAGCAAGGCCCCGATTCCACCCGCTACTATCCGTATGGCGGCGTGATGCAGAACAAATACGGGATGTGGATGGGGATGCTTTCAGATCAGGGTGGCGTGACGTGGCCGATGCGTTGGCAGATGCAATGGGGCGTCGTGCCGTTGCCCCGCGACCGTGCCTCATTCACCCTGGCGACGGTCAACGGCTTCTTCATCTCGGCGCAGACGCAACATCCAGACGCATGTTGGAAATGGATCATGTTCCTCAGCGAACAAATGCCCACACTCAATATGCCGGCGCGTATGGCGCTGGCAGAGTCCGGCGCGTACATGCAACTCGTGGGGGTAGAGGTCGCCGAAGCATCGCGCGCGGCAGTCCGCGACGCTGTTTTGATTAACCCCAACCTGATCGGCTTTGAGCAGGCGTTAAACGTACTTGGCGCCGCCTTCACCGCCATCCGCGACGGACAGACCTCGGCGGAGGCCGCTCTAAACGCGGCGCAAGAACAGGTCAATTATTGACTCCGGGGAGCCATACGATGCACCATACAAGCGAAATCCACCGACATTTTTCCGGACGACAATGGGTCGTGACCGCCATCGTGCTCGCAGGGCTGCTGGCCGGCTGCGCGCAGACGAATTTTCTACAACCAAAGGAATCGGTGACCATCAGGTTCCTCGTGGACAGTGGCAGCAATGCGTATATGACGAACCTGCTGCAAACCTTCAACAAAAAACACCCCAACATCACCGTCGAATTTGTGAATTGGCGGATGGGACCTGGCGGTGGGGTGATGGAAGAAAGCGACGTGCTGGCGATCTCACAATACCAGTACGATTTTCTGCGGGAACAGGATCTCATCAGAGACTTGAACACACTCATCGCAGAAGACAGCAAGTTTGATCTTAACGACTTTTACCCTGGCACAGTCAATGCCTTCAGCAGCGAGGGACAAAGATGGGCTATTCCCCTTGGCGCTAATATTTTGGTGATGTTTTACAATAAAGACCTTTTTGATCGCAGCAACACGCCCTACCCCGAAGTGGGCTGGACGTGGGATGATTTCCAGAACCGCGCCATCAGCGTTAGCCAGATCGGCGGCGGTACATTCGGTTACGCCTATCACATGATGGGGAACCTGGGCTTCCTGGAACCAATGACGTTCGTCTACCAAAACGGGGGGCAATTTTTCGACAACTTGCAATCACCCACGCGCATCATGTTCAACACGCCCCAGACCGTTGAGGCTTTGGCATGGTATGGGCGACTCATTAGCACCCATCACGTCGCGCCGCAACCCGGGGAACGCGCCATGCCGTATCCCGAAACCGGCATCGAGAACGAGCAATTCGGGATGTGGATGGGGTGGTTCTCTGACGAGCGGCGAGAAAATTGGAGCGTCGCGCCGCTTCCACGCGGCAAAGTGAATGGTTCAGCCATGGCCAATGTCGTAGGCCTCGTCATCAACAAGGACGCGCACAACACAGAAGCGTGCTGGGAATGGGTCAAATTCCTCAGTGAACAACCCATGCCCGGCCTCATCCCCGCACGGCGCTCACTCGCCGAGTCGGCAGAATACGAGGCGCTTGTAGGCGCCGACGTTGCGGCGACAGGCCGCGCCAGTATCGAAGATATGCTGATGATGCGCTTCAACCTGGAAGGGCAACTGTACCAGACCTGGGGCAAGGCGATGGGGGCGCTGACCAGCGCGCTCACGGCAATCCGCGACGGTGAGGATGCCCAAACCGTGCTTGATGCAGCGCAGAAACAGGCGGGGTTTTAGGTCCACGGGCCAAACAAAGCTCAGCGCAACAACAGACGGTAGATGGAAGAACCAGCCCATCTACCGTTTCCCGTTTCTACAGAGTTGGTCTATAATGACATCAGACATCAACAAGGATAAGCGCGCTTGATTCTCAACATCGTTTTGCTCTTTACCAGCGTCTTCGCCGTCTCGACCGCCGTGATTATGATCAAGGCCAGCACCGTACAGCCGGTACTGCTGGCGGCGCTGCGGCTCTTCGTGGCGACGGCAGCGTTGACGCCGATCTTCATCCGCGATTATCGCCGGCATCGCGCCGCGTATACGTGGGCGCACGTCCGCGCGGCGGCGCTGCCGGGGGCGGTGCTGGCGATACACTTCATCACCTGGATCATCGGCGCGCGGATGACGCCTACCGCTAACGCCAGCTTCATTATCGGGTTGGTGCCGCTGGCAATGCCCTTCTTTCTCGCGGCGCTGATCCGCGAACATCTCACCCACAACGAAGTCCTAGCGACCGTCATCGCGTTCGGCGCAGTAGGCGTCCTTACCGTCGCCGACCTGAATCTCAGCGCGCAGTTCTTTTGGGGCGACGCGATTTGCTTCGTCTCAATGCTCTTTTACGCTTTATATATGGCGTTGGGGCGCAAAAACCGCGACTTTCCAAGCGTCTGGCTGTATCTCGTGCCGTTGTACTTGATCGCCGGGCTGTTCTGTTTGCTCATTGCCGTGTTTTTCGTCAATCCCCTGCAACCATACAGCGCGAAAGACATCTGGCTCATCCTGGGACTGGGGATCGTCCCCACAGTGATCGGACACTCGCTGATCAATCGCGCGATGCGCTACTTCCAGGGACAGCGCGTCAGTATCGTCAATATGGGGCAATTCGTGTTTGCGGGGCTACAGGCGTATTTTTTCTTTGGCGAAATCCCCGGCACGGCGTTTTACATCGCCAGCAGCTTACTCATCGTCAGCGTCATTATCGCTCTGCAGAAAGTTGAAGGTTGAAGGTTGAAAGTTGAAGGTTGAAGGTTGAAGGTTGAAGGTTGAAAGTCGGTCTAGTGTTTAACGTTTGACTTTGGACTTTGGACTTTGGACTAAAATAACAGGGAGAGACTATGGAATACCGAGAATTAGGCAAAACCGGCTGGAAAGTATCCGCGATCAGTTTTGGAGCGTGGGCTATTGGTGGCACGTGGGGGGCGGTGCAGGATAACGAAAGTCTGGCGGCGCTGCACCGCGCGGTGGATATGGGCGTCAACTTCTTCGATACCGCCGACGTTTACGGAGACGGGCACAGCGAACGGCTGCTCGGTCAACTGCGCAAACAGCGCCGCGAGGAGATTCTCATCGCTACCAAGGCTGGACGCGGACTCAATCCGCACATCGCCGAGGGCTACAACCGCGAGAACCTCACCGCCTTCGTCGAACGCAGCCTCAAGAATCTGGACACCGACGCCATTGACCTGCTGCAACTCCACTGCCCGCCGACGCCGGTGTTCTACATGCCGGAAGTTTTCGGCGCGCTCGATGATTTAGTCGCCGCCGGGAAGCTACGGCACTACGGCGTGAGCGTGGAAAAGGTCGAGGAGGCGCTCAAAGCCATCGAGTATCCAAACGTGAAGACGGTGCAGATCATCTTCAATATGTTCCGCCATCGGCCCTCCGAGTTGTTCTTCGAGCAGGCGCAGAAGCGCAAGATCGGCATTCTGGCGCGCGTGCCGTTGGCCTCCGGGATGCTCACCGGCAAGCTGAAGCCCGACAGCGCGTTCGCGCCCGACGACCACCGGGCGTTCAACCGCGACGGCGCCGCCTTCGACAAAGGCGAGACTTTCTCCGGCGTGGATTACGCCGTGGCGCTACAAGCCGTGGAGGAACTGAAGGCCATCTGCCCGCCAGGAATGAGTCTGGTTCAGTTCGCTCTGCGCTGGATTCTGATGTTCGACGCGGTGACGTGCGCCATTCCCGGCGCCAAGCGCCCGTCGCAGGCCGAGGAGAACATCGCTGCTGCCGATATGCCGCCGTTATCAGATGAGGTCATGGCGCAAGTCCGCAAGATTTACGATCAGCACATCCGAGAGTTGGTCCATCAGTATTGGTAAAACAATGACTAAACGCGATGTCATCCGCACCGTACTGGAATTTCGCCGCCCACCCTACGTGCCGTGGTCGCTGGGCTTCACGCACGAAGCTGCCGCGAAACTGCGCCGATATTTCGGTCAAGATGACCTGGAACCGTTCCTGCACAACCATCTGCTGGGCTTGGGCAACGGCGTGGGTTTCTTCACCGATCTGGGCAACGACCTGGTGCAGGATGCGTTCGGCGTTGTGTGGGATCGCAGTGTGGACAAGGACATCGGCGTGGTGAAAGGGCAGGTGTTGCCGGAGCCGACGCTCGCTGGCTACACCTTCCCTGACCCGCACGATGCGCGCTTCTTCGCGGACATCCCCGACCGGATCGCAGAATACGGCGACCGCTTCCGCGTTTTCCAGATCGGCTTCAGCCTCTACGAGCGCGCGTGGACGCTGCGGGGGATGGAAGCGTTGATGATGGACTTCATCGAACATCCGCAGTTTGTCCACGCGCTGTTCGAGGCGATTGCCGATTACAATGTCGCGCAGGTGGAAAAGGCGCTGACCTACGACATTGACGCCGTCTACTTCGGCGACGATTGGGGGCAGCAACGGGGCTTGCAGATGGGGCCGCGCTTGTGGCGCACGTTCATCTATCCCGTGCTGCAACGGATGTACGCCGCCGTGCGCGCCGCCAGGAAATACGTCTTCATCCACTCCTGCGGGGACGTGGATGAGCTGTTCGATGCTCTGATCGCCAGCGGCCTCAACTGCTTCAACCCCTTCCAGCCGGAGGTGATGGATGTGTTCGCGCTGCTCAAGCAATATCGCGGGCGGCTGGCCTTCCACGGGGGACTTTCGACGCAGCGCACGCTGCCCTACGGAACCGTGGACGACGTCCGCCGTGAAACGCAGCGGCTGCTCGACGCCGGAAGCGATGGCGGCTACATCTTCGCGCCGGCGCACGCTGTCGAAGGCGATGTGCCGTTGGAGAATATGTTGACCTTCATCGAGACGCTACAAACACAACCAGGATACAATCAGGTATTTTCTTCGCTGTGATGTGAGGTGAAAGTATGCGGAAAAAGTTCGCGACATTGCGCGCGAAAACCATCGGCATCATCGTGGTCACAACGATGGGCATCCTTACCATGCTCTACATTCCCCTGCGTCTGATTCTCCTGGAGAGCTTCCGTACCCTGGAAGAACAAACTGTGTCCCGCAATATCCAGCGTGCTCTGAACCAGTACGACAACGCCGTCGAAGATTTAAGGATGACCGCCGCGGATTACGCCAGTTGGGATGACACGTATACCTATATGGAGACGCTCGATCCAACCTATATTGACTCCAACTTCGTCGAACTCACCTACCTGAACAATCTACTTAACGTCATTGTGTTGATCAACACAGCCGGGGAGGTGGTTTTCGCCAATGCCTACGATTTTAACGTAGAAGCCTTTATCCCAGTCCCCGCTGAACTCCTGACGCTTGCGCCAGATGACCCTTTGCTCACTCCTACTAACGCAGAGCGCAACGTGGCCGGGATCATGATGGTCGCGGAAAATCAACCCATGTTTGTCGCGGCGCAGCCCATTCTCACCAGCAACTTGGAAGGGCCAACGCATGGCGCGCTGATTATGGGACGCTTCCTGGATGAAGATAAGGTCGAGCGTTTTGCTGAAACTATGCAACTGGCGGTCACATTTACCGACATCACCGCGCCTTTCCTTGATCCAGAACTGCAAAAAATCCGCGACAAACTGGTAACAAATGGAACGAAAACAGCGGTCGTGCCCCTTGATGAACAAACCGTTGCCGGTTACGCTATTGCGGACGATATTTATGACAATCCGGCTTTACTGTTACAGGTTGACATCAGCAGAGACATCTACGCGCAAGGTAAAACGCTTTTGCTCTATCTTGGCATGGCGCTCCTGGCTGTGGGCCTGGTTTTCGGGATAGTGATGTGGCAGCTCTTGGGGCGATTGATTGTGACTCGTCTGGGCAAGGTTCGCGCTGAAGTCACCCACATCGGTGTTTTGGGAAGTGCAGGGGATTTCTCAAGTCGCCTACCCGTGCAGGGAGAAGACGAACTGTCCCAATTCGGAAAGACCATCAACGCCATGTTAGACAATTTGGAACGTTATCAGAAAGAACTGCTGATCCAGAAACAACATTTTGAAGACCTCGTGGCTGTCGCGCGCGCGACCGTGGAGCAGCCAGACCTGGATACAACCCTGAAAAACGCTCTCGAAGCCGCGCGCGTCCTCACACGCGCCGAACGCGGCAGCGTCTTTATTTTAGACGACCTCGGCGCAGTGACATACAGTGTCCTGGCCCGCGAGAATGTGACCACCATAGAACGACAGGAATTAGTGGCGCAAGTGATGAACATCGGCCTTGCCGGGTGGGTATCGCGCCATCGCCAGGCAGTGTTAGTCGCCGATACCGAGAAAGATTGGCGCTGGTTTCCACTGCAAAATATACCTTACGAAGTGCGTTCGGCGTTAGTCATTCCCATCTTTAGTGGAACGCGCAGACTCGGCATCCTGACACTCACACACCCCGAAGTCAACCATTTCAACCAGGATGATCTGGAACTCATGCAAGCCGCCGCCGATCAAATGGCCCTGGCAATGCGCAACGCGCAAATCTACGATGACCAGCGGCGTCTCGCCGAGCGACAAACCGCCCTCTATGAAACCTTGCGCACGATCAGCACGCTGCTCGATCCCGAAACCGTCATTCAGGTTGCGGTAGATAAAATCGCGGATATAACAAAATGGCCCGCCGTCACCATCCTTTTACCCGACAGGAAAGCCGAATTTCTGGTGCTACACGCGCGCGCGGGACAGCTTCCCCTGGCAGAAAACTGGCATAGTCCGATGAACTATGGCACGTTAGGACGCGCCTTTAGCACAGGAGAGATGTTCTACATTGACAATACACGTGCCCATACAGCCAGCGTGACACTGCACGACAAGGCCGGCTCGCAGATTGTGGCCCCTTTGCGCTATGGCGGGCGCATACTGGGCATCCTGAATATCGAGCACGAGAACATTTATGGGTTCAGAGCCGACGACATCATCCTGGCAGAATCCCTGACCGACGCCATCGCCTTGGCGCTGGAAAACGCGAACATCCACACCCACATCCGCCAATACGCGGCGAACCTCAACATGCTGTATGCGGTGGCGCAGGTGACAAGCCGTTCCCTGGTGCTCGACACGATGCTGCCAGCAGCGGCGCTCTCCATCCTGGAGTCCCTCGGCTTCGAGGCCGGATTTATCGCCCTCTTCAATCCTGAAGGCGCACAACTCCAACTCGCCACAACGCAAGGCATTGCCTCGGAGATTGCGGAGGAACTGCAAACAATTCTGAACGAGGACATAGTGCGCAACTACCTCTACACGCAGCACCTCCCGATGCTGATTGAAGATTTGAACCGGAAAACACCGCAAATTGCGCGACTCGAGGCTGCTGCGCCGCAAATCGTCCAATACCTCCGGCAGTGGGAGATACAGGCCCTCATCAGCGCGCCGCTCGTGCAACAGGGGCGCGCCTTAGGGGTGATCGGAATGTTATCCACCCAGACGCGCGTGTTCTCTTCCGACGATCAAGCGCTACAGGTCACGCTGATCCAGCAACTTGCCACAGCAATCACCAACGCGCGCTTGTTCCAGGCGATGACCGACGAGCGCAGCCGCCTGCAAGCGTTGATCGAATCCTCGCGCGACGGCATCATCTTTGTTGACGCTGACCAGCGGGTGCCGGTCATCAACGCTGCGGCGCTAAAACTGCTGGATTTAGCCGCGTCGCCGCAGCAGTGGAACGACCGCACGACATTTGATTTTCTGAGCGCCCTGCGCCATCACGCAGCGGAAGCCGCGCGCGTGTTGCTGGCAGAACTTCGACGTGTGAAACGAGCTGATGTGGAGCCAGCCGAGGGCGAATTCGAGGTGCCGCCGCGCACCATCCACTGGTTCAACCTGCCCGTTATGGCCGAAGACACGCCGCTAGGACGTTTGATCGTCTTGCACGATGTCACCGAGGAACATCTCCTGAAACGTATGCGCGAAGACCTGACACGCACGACGGTTCACGACTTGCGCAATCCCCTCACCAGCATCTCCGGCGCTCTCGAAATGTTGGAAGGCGCGATTCGCCCCACCCTTGCCGCCGAGCAACAGCAATTGCTGGATATTGCGAACCGCGCGACAAGGCGTATGCTCAATCTTGTCAACGTCATTCTGGATATCAACCGTCTGGAAAGCGGGCAGGTGCCGCTGGAATATACCATCATCAATCTACACAACTTCGTGGACGACATCATACAAGGCCAAAAGCCACTTGCGATGAATAAAGGCTTGCGCATAGAAAACGCACTTCCCCCCGATCTGCCGCCGATCAATGCGGACAGGGAATTGTTGGAGCGCGTTTTCCAAAACCTCATCGGTAACGCGGTCAAATTTACGCCCGCGGGCGGAACGGTGCGTGTCATCGGACGGCAATCCACGGAAAATCCATCCACACTCTGCATCTCCATCAGCGACAACGGCCCGGGTATTTCACCGGAAATACAGGGGCGGCTATTCGAGAAATTTACCACCGGGAAACATACAGAGCACGGCACCGGCCTCGGCCTGGCTTTCTGCAAAATGGTGCTCAACGCCCACAACGAAGACATCTGGGTAGAAAGCACAGGCGAGCATGGCACAACTTTCACCTTCACCCTCTCAAGCCTATAACACGATAAAGGAAACCCTTGATGCTGACAGAACGGGAACGTTTTCTCCAAACTATACACTTCGGTACACCTGACAGAATTCCCCTCTCGCCTGGCGGGCCGCGCGAATCTACATTGGAAGTGTGGCACGCGCAAGGTCTGCCTGCAGATGTCCCCTGGTACGACTACCTGATGGGGCTTCTGGGCATTGAGCGCCCGCCTACCCAACCGCGCGTGGATCCCGGCGTCTCCTTCATCATGATTCCCACCTTCGAGGAGAAAGTGCTCGCCCACCGCGCTGGGCACTACGTCGTCCAGGACTGGATGGGCGCGATTACCGAAATCTCCGACGAGTACGATTACACCTACATCCGCTCCGCCAGGGACTTCGTCACGCGCAAGTGGCACGAATTTCCGGTCAAAACGCGCGCCGATTGGGAGGAAAAGATCAAGTGGCGCTACGCTCCCCGCGCCCTGGAACGCTTCCCCGCCGACTTCGAGGCGCGCTGCGCCGCGCTGCGCGAGCGCGATTACGTGCTGCACCTCACCTACAGCGGCCCATTCTGGCAGATGCGCGAGTGGTGCGGCTTCGAGGGCCTGTGCTTGCTGATGGTCGAACAGCCGGACTTCGTCGCCGAGATGGCCGAATTCTGGACGAATTTCGTCCTTGAGACGCTGGAACCTATTCTGCGACTTGCCCCACCCGATCATATCCGCTTCAACGAGGATATGGCCTACAAAATGCACAGCATGATCTCGCCCAAAATGGTGCGGCGATATATCATGCCGGGATGGGAAGCGTGGATCGCGGCGATCAAAGCCGCCAATCCCCGCTGCGTGGTAGAGATTGATTCCGACGGCTACGTGGGCGAGTTGATCCCGCTGTGGGTCGAGGCCGGCGTGGATGCCTGCTCGCCGATGGAGGTGGCCGCGGGGAACGACATCGTCGCCTTCCGCAAGCGGTACGGGACACAGATGGCCTATCTCGGCGGCATTGACAAGCGCGCGCTGGCCAAGGGCGGCGACGTGATGCGCGCGGAGCTACTGCGCGTTATCCCGCCGCTGCTGGAGACCGGCGGCTTCATCCCAAGCTGCGATCACGGCGTCCCGCCGGACATCTCGTGGCCCAATTTCATCGAGTACACGCGGTTGCTTGCGCAATTAACGGGATGGCTGTAAAACAAGATGCAAGACGCAGGATGCAGGATGCAGGACGCTGGCACAGACGGTGACGTCGGCAGGTTGCCCATTATAAACGCTGATCCAGGGGTGATGATGCTCAAAGGACTCTATCTACTCAACGCCAACGCTTATGATATGATTTATGGGCCGACAGAACGCGCCCAGATCAAGCAACTGGTCGAGATTTGCGCGCCGCCGCAGACGGCCGAATCCGTGTCCGCCAACCCGGCCGTGTTGGCGAATGTGGAGGTGATTTTCTCTGGCTGGGGTATGGCGCGCCTGGATGCGGATTTTCTCGCCGCCGCCCCCAGGCTCAAAGCCGTGTTTTACGGCGCGGGGTCCATCCGCGGCTTCGCCACCGACGCGGCCTGGGCGCGCGGTCTCGTCATCACCAGCGCGTATGCCGCCAACGCCGTCCCCGTCGCCGAATACACGCTCGCGGCGATCCTGTTCAGCCTCAAACACGCCTGGTACTACATCATCGGCGCGAAACACGCGGGCGACTATCCGCCGAGGAAGCCGATGCCGGGTGGGTATGGCAGCACGGTCGGCCTCATCTCGCTTGGGATGATCGGGCGGATGGTGGCTGAACGGCTCAAAGCCTTCGATCTGCACGTCATCGCCTACGATCCCTACGTGAGCGCCGAAGCCGGCGCGGCGTTGGGCGTAGAGATGGTGTCCCTGGACGAGATTTTCCGCCGCGCGGATGTTGTTTCGCTGCACACACCCTGGCTGCCGGAGACCGAAGGGATGATCACCGGAGCGCACTTCGCCGCGATGAAGCCTGGCGCGACGTTCATCAACACGGCGCGCGGCGCCGTCGTGCGCGAGCAAGAGATGATCGCCGTTCTCCAGCAGCGCTCCGACCTCTATGCCGTGCTCGACGTCACCTACCCGGAGCCGCCAGAACCCGGCTCGCCCTTGTATACCTTGCCCAACGCTATCCTCACGCCACACATCGCCGGCTCGCTGGATGGAGAATGTCACCGCATGGGACAGTACATGGTCGAAGAACTCCGGCGTTACGTGGCCGGCGAGCCGCTCAAGTGGGCAATCACGCGAGAGCGCGTGAAGATTATGGCGTAGTGGCAATATGCAATCGCCGAAGATATGTTAAGATAGAAGTAGGATATATTCAAGCGAAAGCGAGTTTGACATGAAACAGCAAATAGAAAACCCCAAGCGCGGTTCCGTAGAGGCTATATTACAAGTGTTGGAACAAGTCGGTCCGCTACAGTTTACACGGGGAGAACTCGAGGCATCGTTAACAGAAATTCAGGCGCTACGCGAAACAGACATGGACAGAAAGGACACCCCTCAATGACTACCATCGCTTTGGACAAAGAATGGATCGAAACAGCGCAGCTTTTTGGCGACGCCAAGAATATCGTAAAGGAAGCCTTGCGCGCTTATGCCATCCAACAATGCCAACAACGCCTTGATGAGGCCAGAGCTAAAGTAGCTACCTACAAGCGCAAGTATAACTATGACTATGAAACCTTCAAACACGCTGTTCAGGTTGACGAGAGCTTCCTGACGACAATCGAATCACAAAACCCTCTGTGGGAACAAGACGCAATGGAATGGGAGTACTGGCAAGAGGAGCAACAAGCGTGGCGCGATCAACTCGAGACCATTATGCGGCGCTGACTGCGCAAGTCGCCGCAACACTCAACACCATCAGCTTTCAACGCTTCGAATATAACTCGCAACGCGCACTTTGGGAAATTCACGGTACGTGGGGCACATACAACGTCCGTCTCAAGGAAATCTACAGCACCAAAGGACGTATGTACTCGTTTTATGTCATCTACGCCAATAATGTTGTCGTTGGTTTTGATAACTACCCGGATCGTCAAGCCCTATATGCAAAACATCAAGAGGCGTTTACTTCTCATCTGGATGAGCTAATTCCGCACAAACATTCAACCGGCAAAGAGACTTTAGAACTCACAGAAACGATAACGGTTGAAACGTTTTTTGACTATTTGCGCAAAGAAATACCCCAAACACAAAAGGAGCCACTATGAAAGGTATCATTCTCTCCGGCGGACTGGGAACGCGCCTCTACCCGCTCACCGTCTCCCTGTCCAAACAAATCCTGCCCATCTTCGACAAGCCGATGATCTACTATCCGCTCTCGGTGTTGATGTTCGCCGACATCCGCGAGTTCCTCATCATCTCCACGCCGCAGCACATCGAGCTGTACGAGAAACTCTTCGGCGACGGGTCGCGGCTCGGCCTGGAGATTCAATATGTCGTGCAACCGCATCCGGGCGGGATCGCGCAGTCGTTCCTCCTGGGCGAAGAGTTCATCGGCGGACAGCCGTGCGCGCTCATCCTCGGCGACAACTTCCTCTACGGGCACGGTCTGTCGGATTTGATGGAGGAAGCAGGGGAATTGACCGATGGCGGCATGGTTTTCGCCTACTACGTACAAGACCCGCAACGCTACGGCGTTGTCGAATTCGACAAGGACCTCAAGGCGTTGAGCATCGAGGAGAAGCCACAGCAGCCCAAGTCCAACTTCGCCGTCACCGGCATCTACTTCTACGATAAGGATGTGGTGGATGTGACCAAGAACCTCACACCCTCGGCGCGCGGCGAACTGGAAATCACCGATGTCAACAAGGAATACCTGCGGCGCGGGAAACTGAAGGTACGCATCTTCGGGCGCGGCTTCGCCTGGCTGGACACCGGCACGCACGAGAGCCTGCTGGAAGCCAGTGACTTTGTGCAGACCATCGAGCACCGGCAGGGCCTCAAAGTCGGCTGCATCGAGGAAATCGCCTACCGCAAGGGCTACATCGGCCCGGAAGAGCTACTCAAAATCGCCGATTTCTCGAAGGACAATCCCTATTGCCTCTACCTGCGCGAACTGGCGCAGCAGCCGCGAACAATGGTGATATAGACTGGAAGCTTGATACTGGAAACTGGATACTGGAAGCTTGATGCTCGAGCTGGCAACCAACATCAGCCATCATAACGAGAAGGAGAAGGCAATGTCTCATCCTAGATTGACCGCGCAGTTGTTTACTATTCGGGATTTTTGTAAGACGCTGGAAGATTTCGACGCCAGTATGCAGAAAATCCGCGCCATCGGCTATACCGCCGTGCAGGTGTCCGGCATTGGGCCGCTCGCGCACGAGGACGTGAAAGCCGTCACCGACAAATACGGCCTCAAGATCGTCATCACCCACGTCGGCTTCGACTATCTGCAAAACGATATGGACGCCGCCATCGCGCAGCACAAGCTGTGGGAGTGTCCCAACGTCGCCGTGGGCAGTATGCCGCCCCGCTACTACGAGATGGGCGAAGAAGGCTTCTACCAGTTCGCCAAAGACGCCACCGAGGTCGGCAAGCAGTTGGCCGACGCCGGGCTGACCTTCAGCTACCACAATCACAGCTTCGAGTTCGTCCGCTTCGGCAAGGTGACGGGCCTGGACATTATCTACGAAGAGAGCGATCCGCGCTATTTGCAGGCCGAAATTGACACGTACTGGATTCAGCACGGCGGCGGCGACGTGGTCGCGTGGATCAAGCGAATGAAGAAACGGATGCCCGTCGTCCATTTCAAGGATATGGTGATGGTCAAGGGCGAGCAAATGTGGACTATGCAGCAGACCATGGCCGAAATCGGCGAAGGCAACCTCAACTGGCCGAAAATCATCAAAGCGTGCAAAAAGGCCAACGTCGAATGGTACGCCGTCGAGCAGGACCGCTGTATGCGCGATCCGTTCGAGAGCCTTAAAATCAGCTACGACAACCTCCGCGCGATGGGCGTGGAATAAGACGTCTTCAGTCTGGTTGTCGGATAGTCTGGTAGTCAATTTCATCCAATCTAGCGAGGAATTTCTATGGATAACACGATTATCGAAAGTGTCGGGGTCTCACCTGTACGTTTGGGGCGCATTTCCACGTTAATGCAACGCTACATTGACGACGGCAAGCTCGCCGGTATCATCGCCACCGTCGCCCGGCGCGGGCAGACCGCCTATCTGGAAAAGTTCGGCATGATGGACATCGAGGCCAACAAGCCGATGCAGTTCGACGCCATCTTCCGCATCGCCTCGATGACCAAACCGATCACCAGCGTCGCTATTATGACGCTGTACGAAGAAGGCCACTTCCACCTGAACACGCC
>DAOUAQ010000249.1:0-20286 GCA_034433375.1 Anaerolineae bacterium
GAATAATTGATGAATAATTTCAAGAGATTTACCCGTTTTCACAAATTATCTTCATCTAACCATTAAAAACCTTGGCGTTCTTGGCGACTTGGTGGTTTTTTCAGTGGAGTCATAAATGTGCGGTTGTTTTGGCTCTCAAAACCTTCTGCGATGTTCGACATGACAGAGACTGCCGCCCGACGTATCTGATCACGAAGCCCAAAATCGCGGCCAAACAAATCTTTCTTTGTCAGTCCATATACCAGATTACACAACTCGCGTCCACTCTGCCACCCTAAAATCTCCTCAAACCGCTCAATCGTCGCCATACAAATCCCTCCTTAACCTTCAACCTTCAACCTTCAACCTTCAACCTTCAACTTAATCAACTACCAATCCGCCACACTACCATCCTGATCGTAGTAAAACTCGCCGCCGAGTTCTTCCTCGTAGTCAATCCACTGCTGCGCCTCGCGCTCGTCAATCTCGAAGCCCAGGCCGGGCGCGGTAGGCAGCTCGATGAAGCCGTCTTTGACCAGCCAATCCTGCTTGAGCAGACCGTAGCCCAGGCTGGCGTCAATCTGCTCCTGGATGAGGAAATTCGGCGTAACGGCGTCCACGTGCAGCGCAGCCGCCAGCGCCACCGGGCCAATCGCGCAGTGCGGCATGGTGTGCATGTAGTACACCTCGGCCATGTTTGCCACCTTCTTCAGTTCGCTGATCCCCCCGACGTGCGATACGTCCGGCTGGATGTACGCCACGGCTTGCTTCTCGAACGTCTCGCGGAAGCCCCAGCGCGTGAGGAACCGCTCGCCCGTGGCGATGGGGAAAGGGACGTGGTCGGAGACCTGCTTGAGCGCGTCCACGTTCTCCTGCGGCGCCGGCTCCTCGACGAACATCGGGCGCATCCCCTTGAGTTCGTGGCAAATCTCGATTGCCAGGCCGGGCGTGAACTTGCCGTGGAAGTCGAAGGCCAGTTCCACCTCCGGGCCGACCCACTCGCGCATCAGGTACGCGCGCTTGACGAAAGCATCAATCACGGCCGGCGGCTCGTGCCCGCGCCACTTCCCGCCGGGACCAGATTTGAACGCGGTGTAGCCCATCGTGCGCAGCCAGTCCAGGCGTTTTTGGGCTTGCTCCAGACCCTCGTCAGTTAGCGAGTGAATGCCCCAATGCGCGTAGACGCGAATCCGGTCGCGGACAGCGCCGCCCAGCAGCTTGTACGTCGGGACGCCGTAATGCTTCCCGGCGATGTCCCACAAGGCTTGATCCAGCCCCGAAAGCGCCGTCATCACCACTGGCCCGCCCCGGAAGAACGCCGAGCGGTAGATGTGTTGCCAGTGGTGCTCAATGCGCAGCGGATCCTTGCCCACGAGATAGTCGCTCAACTCCTCGATGACACCCACCACGCCTTTGGGCCGCCCTTCCAGCGTGGATTCGCCCCAGCCCACCAGACCGTTATCGGTGGTGATCTTCACCAGCCGCGTCCGCTTGCGCGGGAAAAACTGTTCTATCTTCGCAATTTTCATGTTCGCCCTCCGTTGAATTCGGGTGTATGATAGCGGTCAGCCGTCAGCGCTCACTTTCAGACCGGGTTTTGCTGATGGCTGATGGCTGATAGCTGAAAGCTGAAAGCTGAAAGCTAATCGCTAACTTATCACATTTTGGCAAGGAGTAAAACGATGGACAAAGTACGCTTCGGCATCATCGGCGTTGGCGGGATGGGCACCGGGCACGGGCGCAACATGCCTATGATTCCCGACGTTGAATTGACGGCAGTGTGCGACATCGCGCCGGCCGCGTTGGAGACGGCGACGCGCAATTTCGAGGTTCCCGGCTTCGACAATCACGTGGCTTTGTTGGATAGCGGCCTGGTGGACGCGGTCATCATCGCCACGCCGCACTACTTCCACCCGCCCATCGCCGTGGACGCGCTGCGGCGCGGCATTCACGTCATCAGCGAGAAGCCAATGGCGGTCACGGTCTCCGGCGCGGAAGCGATGATCCAGACCGCCGAGGAAACCGGCGTGCTCTTCGCGGTGATGTTCCAGCAGCGAACGTTGCCGGCGTCGCAGGCGGCGAAGAAATTGGTGGACGCGGGCCGCCTGGGGCCGCTCTACCGCACCCTGCTCACCGATTGCCATTTCCGCAGCCAGGCCTACTACAACTCGGCGGGTTGGCGCGCCACGTGGAAGGGCGAGGGCGGCGGCGTGCTGCTCAACCAGGCCCCGCACGGGATGGACCTCTTCACCTGGCTGGCGGGGATGCCCGCGCGGGTGATCGCGCAGGTGAACACGCGCCAGCACGTCATCGAGGTGGAGGACGAAGCCGCCGCGCTGCTTGAATACGAGAACGGCGCGATGGGTTATATGCTGGAGACCGTCAACGAGTATCCCACCGGGATGCGCCTTGAGTTATGCGGCGAGTACGGCAAACTGGTGCTCGATGACCACGGCGTGCGTTTCTGGGAAGTCAAACCCGGCGTGCGCGCGGCCTCCGATGAGACTGAGGCGATGTGGGGGCAGCCCGATGTCGAGGAAGTGGCGGTGGAACTGGAAGAGCGCGCCACCGGCCACGCCGCCATCGTCTATAACGTCGCCCAGGCCATTCTGCATGGCGAGAAGTTGCTCTCCCCTGGCCCGGAGGCTATCCGTAGCCTCGAACTGGCGAACGCCATCCTGCTTTCCGGGCATACCGGGCAACCGGTGTCGCTGCCGGTGGATCGCGCCGCCTATGACGCCTTCATCGCCGAGAAACAGGCGTCATCGCAGGACAAGGATGTGGAGGATCAGCGGATTACCGATCCGCATTACGTGGCATAATCCATAAAAATAAAACGTGATGCGTGATTTTTCTCACGCATCACGTTTCACGCATCTTCTATGCGCTCTGTAGCGCCACCCCGTTTTGTTTTTCGCGTTTACTGGCTTCGTCCTCAAGCTGCATCACCGCCGGGATAAGGCGCATCGCGCCGCCCATCAGGATGCTGATCACGCCGCCTGCCAGGAACCAGACCTGCACGCCGGCCCAATCCGCCACCGGCCCGGCAATCGCCATCCCTAGCGGTGACGCTAACCCCGCCATACTGCTGACGGCGGTGAAGACGCGCCCCTGAATCTCCGGCGCGACCGCGCTTTGCAGGAGCGCCAGCAGCGGCGCATTGACGATGGGATTCATAAACCCGGCCAGCAGCATCCCGCCCCAGGCCAGCCAGAAGCCATTCTGCGGCGCAAGGCCGACCAGGAGCACACCCATCCCCATCCCGATCAGCCCGAAAATGCTCGTGTAGACTTTACGGCGGAAGCCGCCCCAGACGCTCAACGTCAGCCCGCCCGTGACGACGCCAATGCCCCACGCCGAGTTCAGCCAGCCCAATTCCAGGGCGCCGGCGAGGAAGTGCTTGTTTACGAGGATCGGCAGGAGCGAAAAGCCGGGATTGAACGTCATATTGAGCACTGTCGCCATCAACAGGATGATGAACAATCCCGTCCAATGCCAGATGTAGGATATCCCGCCGGCCACATCGCGCAAAAGGGTCACGATGGGAGAGGGGCTACCGGCAACGGCGACCGGCGCGGCTTCACGTTGCGGCTGCGGGATGGCGATGAAGAACAGCGGGCCGATGGCGAAGGCGGCGGTGACGACATCCAGCCCCATAATGGCGTGCAGCGGCAGCACTTCGAGCAACAACGCGCCCAGGGGTGGGGTGATGATGTCCAGGACGCCGCGCAAGGTCTGGTTCATCCCGCCGACGCGCGCCAACTGCGATTTTGGAACCATCAGCGAAGTGGACGCTTGCATCGCGGCAAAGTGGAACGTGCCGCCCAACGCGCGCACGAACATGATGACGTAGACGTGCCAGATTTGCAGCACATCCAGCCAGGCGAGCACCGCCAATCCTGCCGAAAACAGCGCGATGACGCTATCGGCTACCATCATCACCCGGCGGCGGTTCAGGCGATCCACCAACGCTCCCACAAACGGCCCTAGCAGCACTTGCGGAAGCAACGCGATCAACGTCATCCCCGCCAGCACAGTCGCCGATCCGCCGCTCTTTTTGGTCAGCCACCACACCAGGGCAAACCCACCTACCTGGCTACCCACCAACGACAACGCCTGCCCAATCCAGATAGTGAAAAAAGGTCGCCCCCAACTTCTGTCTTGGGCTTTGGGCGCATTGGCCGCAGCGCCATTCTCGATGATTTCACTTGTGTTCATTTTTACTCTCCGGTTTGATGTAATTGAATTACGAGTAACAGTATAACATCGCACTTCGATTTTGTCAAGACCGAAAAGTAAAAAATTTTAGTCGAATAGTATTATTATTAAGGTTCTGCTAAATTTTAATGACCCTGTCGCGTTTTCTGGTGAAAGATATCAATGGCTGTTGGAATGTGGGGCGAATTGCCAATTCGCCCTACGGCATTTTGTTCGACGTCGAATTTATCGTACTGTGATTTCCCCCAATGCGACGGCATCCGCGCCATCCGGTGCGCGCAGGCGGCCTTCCTGCAAGGTATACAACCCCGCGTAAAGGTGATAGACGCCCGGCGGCAGTTCGGCCGGGAGCGTCAACGGACGCAGGTCGAGCACAATCTCGCCGGGCGACCAGCCGGTGGTGGGGCGATACCATGCTGCCGGTTCGCCGTCGGATTGCGCCGCGAGCGCGCCGTCTGGCCCGATCAGGTGGACGAAGACCCGGTAGCTTTCGGTCATAACGGCGTCCGCGCGCCAGACCAGCGTGAGCGAGAGGGTGTCGCCGGGCCGAACTGCGTCCAGCGTGCCCTGCGCGCCTAACAGGGTCGCCCCTGCGCCCAATCGCACGTTGGCGGTGATGTCCAGGGCGGGCGTGTCCCAACGACGCTGCGGGGCCTCCACAGCGAGGATCGTCAACGGCGATGGCGGCGCAGTGGTTCCGAGTTCTGGACAGGCGGATACGCGCCACCGATAGCGCCCGCTGTCGAGCGTGGCAGGCAGCCGCACGAGATGCCGCCCGCGCCAGACGTCGCCAGCCTGCCAGCTTGTGGTGGGGAAATCGGCGCGGGCCGGCGATAGGACGAATTCAGCGGCGACGGCTCCGGTCTCCGACAAAAGCTGTACTTGTGTGGAACACTCAACCTGTGGCGGGGCGTCGGCGCGCCAGAGGAACGTGAGCAGGACGAGCGCGCCGGGCGCGGCCATCTCGCGGTCTACGTCGTAGCCTGCCAGCCGCAGCGGCCCCCAAACGGCGTCACCCGCGACGGTGCGGCGTGTCTCCGTGTCTTGAGCGCGGCGGCGCGGCGGCGTGATGCGCACCGTTCCCAACGTCAGCTCCGTGCCGAGGCTTTGTCCGGCGGCATCCTGGGCCATGTAAGTGAACGCGGAAGTTTGCTCAAAGACGCTCAACGTCAGCGTGTAAACGCCGGGCGGCGTTCCAGACCACAGCGCATACCGCTGCGCGATGGCCGCGTATTGGTCGGCGGGCCACGTGTCTGTCGCCGGCGGCTCGCGGAACCAGGGCGGCGGCCAGGGCGTCGGCATATTCCAGGCGACGCCGGACTCGTCCTTGAGCGCCATCCCGACGCCATACGCCGCCCCGCCAGGCGCGGTCTCTTGCCAGTACGTCCACACATCCAGGGGCGCATCCGCCGCGAGCGTGACAGGCAAGGCGTCGTGGCCGAGCAGCCGGAACTGCCCGTCGAAGGTCACATCCAGCGGGACGTCCACGCGGCGCAAGCGATTATCCACCAGGTTGGCAAAGCGCAGCGGGATGTCGAAGCGGTCAATCCACAGCGTTTTGACCAGGATCAAGGCCAGGGCAAGGATGAAAATGCCGGTCGCGTTGAAGGTTTCCGGCGCTTCCGGCTCCTGGCTTATGGACGATTTGCTGAGGCTGAACATCAGCAATAGCGCGAGGCTGAGCACCGAGAGCGCGTCCGCAGCAAGCCGCAAAGGGGTTTCGCCGAAGCGGATCTCCAGCGTGTGGCGTCCGGCCGGCACATCGAAGGTGATCAGGCCCTCCGGTTCACTGGGGATGATAGGGACGGATGCGCCATCCATCTGCACCCGCCAGCCGGGATAGGCGAACGTCCAATAGCGCGCGCGGAAAGGCGTGGGTGATTCCACGACTAGCCGCGCGCGATTCGGTCCGTAGCTGGCTTCGTGGAGGGTCGCGCCGGCCGGCAGTTCTTCGGGACGCAGGCGCGCCGGTTCGCGCCCGGCGCGCAGGTCTGCCTCCAGTGGATTATTTGGGGGAAGTTGCTGCACGGTTTTCGGCAGCAGCTCGCCAAATGTGGTTCCGCCAAGCCAGCCGGTTTGGCGCTCGGAGGCGAGCATCCCCGCGAGCGTCGCCGGTTGGGGGAGAGCGGTGTGGGTTGGGTAGAGCCAGCCGAGCGCGCCCAGGCTCAACGCGATGAGCGCGAGCGGGCCGGCCGGAGACCACCGCCGCGCCAGCCAGCCACACCCGATCCCGGCGAGCGCGGCGACGCCGACGGCGGCCGGCGAGAGAAAGCGCCAGGGGAAGTGCAAAAAGGCCAGTTGCGGGACAATCTTCCAGAACCAGGCCGCGGCAGGGGTGGCGAGCCACACGTAGCCGAGGGTCACGATCCACAGGATGAGAAGCTGCCCAAAGCCTGGCTTGCGGCGGAGCAAAACGAGGGCCGGCAGCCCTAGCAGCATACACAGCGCCGCCAGCAGCCCGATCCCTTTGGGCAGCCAGGGGTTGAGCAGGCTGGTATCCACGGCGCGCGGCGGCTCCAGCAGCGTCGTCAACGCCACGAAGCTGGCCGAATAGCGATAGCTCAACACGCGCTCGAACTGCACGTTGCCCCGTTCCAGGATCGAGGGGAGCCAGAAAAACGCGGCTATCCCGATCCCCAATCCGAGCGCCCCGACGCCGCGCCAGGCCGCGCGCGGCGTGCGTGTGTCGAGCGCGCCGGCCATCACCCATACTGCCAGAAGCGGCAGTATCAGGTAAGCGAAGGCGTCGTGCGTGAGCAGCATCGCCGCCAGGCCACATGCTGCCGCCCACAGCCCACGGCGTTCGGCGTCACGCTGCCAGCGCCCCAATCCCCACAGGATGAGCGGGGGAAAGGCCCAGGCCAGCGCCTCGCTCATGCTGGCGCGGTGATAGTTGACGTAGGCGTGGAACGGCAACGTGACCATGACCAGCGCGGCGGCGAGGGCGGCGCTCTCGCGTTCCAGACGCGGCGCGGCGCGGCGCAGGTCGCGCACCCAGAGCCAGGTCGTCCAGCCGGAGAGCAGCGTGCCCAGCGCGAAAACGCTGTTGACGGCGAGCGGCCAGTCCAGTCCTAGCCGGTGGAACAGCGCCGCCAGCAGCGCGGAGAGCGGCGGGTTGAACAGGAGCATGGGGTAGCCGAGGCCGAAGACCATGTTGGGGAACCAGCGGCTGTAGAGGATGCCGTGCGCAAGCAGTTGATCGGCTTCGAGGCTGCGCCAGAGGTGCAGGACGTTGTCGTAGCCGACGGTGAGTTCGTTGCGCAGGAATGGCTGAAGCGCGGGGAGGGCCAGCAGCAGCGGCGCGAGCAGCAGCCAGATATTGAAATCACGCTTGTTTGAGGCGGTCTTCGTTGCCACAGTGGTCCGCACAGATCATTGCTGCGCTGGCGGCGCTTGGCGCAGCAGGCGATTGGCCGCCTCGGACCGCCATTTAAGCTGCCGCCGGTAGCCGGGATGGGGTTTGAACTGCCGTTGCGCGGCGTCTGGTTCCACGTTGCCCACAGTCCTGATGTCGGCAAAATCGGCGACGCCAAGTCCCAGACGTTGGCAATAGTGCAGGTAGCCGATCTCGTTTGGATCAAACCCCATCAAGCGCGCGGTGAAGGCGTCCACGGCCAGCGCATCTGCCCCCGCCAACGCCACGCGCCAATCCACCGGATCGCCCTTCGTCGGCCCGGGGCCTTCCATCGCTTCGAAGCCGTCAATCACGGCCAGGTGCGGCCACACCCACGGCGCTAACAGCGCCATGTTGAGATTAAAGACAGGGTAACCCTGGTGCATGGCGAATTTGTCGCTCAGGTTGTTCTCGGCCATACGCTCCATCGCCCAATCCGCCAGCGCGGAAAAGCGCAACCACTGCGGCGTCAGTTTATCGAGTACTGACAGCGACTCACGCCGTGAAGGGGCGCGCGCTGCCACCATCGGATTGACCAGCGATCCCATCACCATATTCTTGATCGAGAGTGTGACGATGGCGGTATCGTGCGTTTTCGGCGGCCCGACTGAGATGCGCAGGTCGCTCTCTACCACAGTGCGCGCCAGGCGCAACGTTTTGGGCTGCCAATGCCGGTCGCAAACTTGTACGGGGACGGTGTCGTCCGCGTTCAGATCCACCAGCGTCACATCGTAAGGGGCGATGAGCGCCTCGTAACCGAAATGCGCGAAGCTCTCAAAGGTGTTGACGAGCGCCGCGCCTTCGGCGATGACCAACGGCCCGGCGTACCGCGCGCGCACGAAGTCGAGCACGGCGCGCATGGCGTCGTTGTGCGTGGCGGCCAGTTGCCGTTGGCTGACGAAATTAGGCTTGATGAGCACTTGGCGTCGCCCATCAAACGTGATGTCATCGGCGATCAAGTCCAGCGCCGCGCGCAGGTTATCATAGCGATTATTCCCTTGAATCAGTCCCACCGTAGCCGCCATGTTTTCACCTCGTTGTGCAGTAACGCCGCAACTCTATTTTCAAAACTTGACATATACGAAGGTCATACCACCCTCGCGATCCGGATAGTGTCTTTGGGGATCAAATTTTCCAGTTTCTTCAGCCATGTTGCAAAGTGCGGACATTCTGCGCATAGGCGGTTCAATCCAATGCGTTCTGCAATGCGTGGGCCGAAGAGCCGTTTGTTGTAACGGGGGTATAGCGCCAGCAAGCGTTTCGAGGGCGCTGTTGTCTCGCCATCGTTGATCAGTTCAGGAGTTTCAAATCCTGCTCTTATTTCCTGTAACCTTGATAGTTGTGTGGAATGATAGGGTTTCAACACCATGTCAATTGTTTCTACGTCGCTGAAAAGCAGCCCTTCAAACTCGTGGAGTTGGATATAGGGAATGAAGTGGGGAGCGTTGATGTCTTGAGCCAGGGCAGTCTCCAGGTGCGCTACTTTTTGGTATGGCGTCATACGCGGCGATATGGATTCCATACCGGGAAAATCAGCCGGTAAGCGATAAAAGTCGAACAATGTGGTTAGACGGGCAGAGGTATCCTGACGTAACCAGGATACAAGGTCGCGCCTGGCTTTCGCGTACGTGGTCATCCCGCCGCGAGAAGCCTGCGTTGCTGTCCGGCTCGTTTCGATACGTCGCGCAGTGAGATACACGCCATGGGGAGCCAATGATGGCGCTAACATATCGCGCACGAAAGTTTCTTCACTGTGGCCTTCCACGATCAAGTTGACGCGCACATATTCGCTCATCGTGTTGGCCTCCCACCCAAGACGTTTTTCTCCCACAGTTCGCCCAGGGCGTATTCTTGTAACCAGTCGGATAACGAATCTGCATCGAGGCGTTCTATAGTCGTCGCGCGGTCTCGATTCTCCACGACGAGCACTTCTTCAGGTGTGAAATGGTTGATTAGTGTGACGGATTGTGTAGCGACAATCACCTGTGTTTTCACGGATACGTTATGGATCAAAGCGCTCAATAATTCTATGGCATAAGGGTGTAATCCTAATTCTGGTTCATCAATCAAGATAGTATCTGGCAGTTGTGGTTGAAGCAGAAGTGTTGCCAGGCAGATAAAGCGCAAGGTCCCATCGGAGAGGTGATAAGCCATAAAGGGATAATCTGAACCGAGTTCGCGCCACTCTAGCTGAATCTGATTAGGATTATCCGGTAATGGACGCAAAATGAAATCATCGAAAAACGGGGCTATCATGCGAACGGTATCCCGTATCGTCTCGTAGTGTCCAGGGTTGGTCTGTTGCAGACGATACAAAAAAGCTGCCAGATTCGCGGCGTCGGGGCGAAGGTATAGATTGTCGTTTAGTGCGCCTCGTTTTTTGACCGGCGCGCTGTCGCTTGTATCGTGAAAATGATATACTTGCCAACTTGCCAGACCCTTGAAAACATATTTTGGAACATCTCGAGCCTTGGCTGCTTCAGGCAGGCGGCTTTCAAGATGCCCTGTTCCTAAGGGTTCATGGAAAGTTTTGACTTCATCTCCGTAGAAAATACAGGTTTCTTTAGCAAAAAACAGCCGATCATCTACCGTCGGTTGCCACACGCACCGATAGCCATTGCTCCCAAAGTCGAGTTGTACAGTAATCTGCTCGGTCGTTTTTTGTCCAAAATATAACATTGCATTGGCGCCACCTTGCTGTCGTACAAAATTTTGAAAATTCCCGTTGACCATTTGGTTAAACAGCTTGAATAATCCGATCAGATTGCTCTTTCCAGCGCCATTTGCGCCGATCAATACATTCAAGTGCTGCAATTTCAGCTCTTGTAATTCACGAATGGATTTGAATCCGGCGACTGATATTCGATTAAGACGCATCCTTCACCTCCGTTATTCTGTATCCCCCATAAACACTTCCGGCTCCTTGCGCGCGCTGTGATTTTCGTACAGCCACGCCGCCGTTCGCAGGATGCGCGGATCCTCCATCACTCGCGCGCTGGTGGGGCAGACACGCATACACGCGCAGCACTGGATGCACGCCGACGCTTTGGTGATGACGGCATCACCGACGGTGATGGCTGCTGTGGGACAGACGGCGGCGCAGTCTCCGCAGAGCGTGCAAAGGTCGGCGATGGTGATCGGGGTGGGCGGGGTCTCCGGCGCGGGTTTGCGTTCCCGGTACGGGAACGCGCCCGGCACATCAACCGGGATCATCTCGCGGGTTGTCTCCATCCATTGCTGTCGAATCTGCTGCCCGAAGGCGATAGCTCGCGCGATGTCCTCCGCATCCGGGCGGCCCGGCGCAATCGGCATAGCGGCGGTGGAATACGAGTGCTCGCCGATGAACGCTGCGCCCGCGATGGGGATAAAGCCGCGCGCCATCGTCATATCCTGCAGCTCCAGGAGCGCGTCTTCGTAGGCGCGGTTGCCGTAGACGACGACGATCACGGCTGGCGTGTCGTTGCCTAACACGCGCTGTAAGCGCCGCACAGCGATGGCCGGCAGCCGTCCGGCATAAACCGGCGCGCCGATCAAGGTGAGCGTATCGCCGTCAATCTCGGCCATTTGATTGTGCGCGTCTGGCAGCGTCAGGTCAATGTGCGTCACCGTCTGCGCTTTTATCCCCTGGGCGATGCTTTCCATAATGCGCTTTGTTGTGCGTGTTGGTGAAAAGTATACCAAACTCACCGCGTTAACGCTCATCGTTCCCTCCTGCAAAATGACAAATCCCGTATCCCAAATGTAGGGCAAACTGTCAGTTTGCCTTTGCCGCAAGCTGACAGCTTGCGCTACAGTTTCAGTGTTATTGCTCAGGCCAACTATATGCCTGATTGAAATAGGTTCAAGTTCTCACCGATGGTTGGCCGACGGCGGTTTTTAGCCAGTCCACGATCACATCCGCATCATCGCACTCCAGGAATTCACGGCGCTGCTGGCGGGTGATGTCGGTGCTGGTCAAGTACCGCCGCAGATGTTTGCGGAGGCGCATGATGCCCTGCTCCACGCCGTGGAACTCCAGCATCCATCGCAGGTGGCGGATGATGACCGGTACACGCTCGGCCAACGGGATGTCGGGTAGGTCGCGGCGCTGGAAGATCCACGGATTGCCGATAGCCGCGCGCCCGATCATCACGCCGTCGCAGCCGGTGTGCGCCTGGATGCGGTCAATGTCGGCGGCGCACTTCACGTCGCCGTTGGCGAGTACGGGAACGCGCACCACATGCTTGACCTCGGCGATAGCGTCCCAGTCGGCCACACCCAGGTAGCCCTGCTCGGCGGTGCGCCCGTGGACGGCGATCATCGCTGCGCCGCTGTCTTCCAGGATGCGGGCCACTTCGCGGTAGTTGCGCGAAGCCGCGTCCCATCCCAGGCGGATTTTGCCGGTGACCGGAACCCGCACTGCGCGGACGAGGCGCGTCATAATGCGCCCGATTGTCGCCGGGTTTTTGAGCAGCGCCGCACCGTAGCCGCCCTTCACGATTTTCGGTTCGGCGCAACCGATGTTGAAGTCCAACACGTCAATGCCGAGTGTTTCGACGCTGCGCGCGGCGGTTTCCAGAACGTCTTCAGCGCTGCCAAAAAGCTGGCACGCCAGCGGGTGTTCGTCGGGATGGAAGCGCAGCATCTCGTCCGAACGTTGGGAGCCGTAGAGGATGGCGCTTGCCGAGAGCAGGCCCGTGTAGACCAGCGCCGCGCCGAATTCGCGGCACAGTCGCCGGAACGGCTGGTCGTTATAGCCCGACAGCGGCGCGAGGATCAGGTTGCCGTGGATGGGCAGGTCGCGGATGAAAAAAGCCGGAACTGTACTCATGAACAGTTGGGTAGTCCTTAGTCAGATAGTCTGTCGTCAAGCATGTTTCGGGTTGGAAAGTTTGTCTTTGATGGCAAAGGGCAGGTAGAACAACAGGACAAAGCCTATCGCCAGCGCGATGACGAACAGGATGTACCAGGGCCATGCCGGCAGCACATCCAGCAGACTGGCGGTTTCGAGTTTGCGGGCGAGGTAAAGGTAGTTGCTGCCGATCAGATCGTTGATTACCCACACATTGAGCGCGTAGAGATACGTACCCACGAGCACGCGCTTTACCGATTGCCACGTGGGGCGGAAGCCTTCGACGACGGTCATATAGATCGCTGCCGTCACAATAGCGCCGTGCGAGAGGAGCACCTGGAAGAAGCGGAAGTGCGGGAAACCGTAGATACCGGCGTCCGGTGTCAGCAGGGCTTGCAGCGCGCCGGCAATCCCCAAGAGATAGGCGAACTCGTAAATTGCATAGCTTTTAGTGATGAGCATATAGGCGCTCAACCAGACGAGCGCGCTGCACAGGTGGAGAGGGAGCATTTTCTGGATAGTCCATTCGCCGATGCTCCAATTCCAGAGGTGCCAGGCGGTTTCGTCCAGCACCAGGATGGCGGCCAGCCCATAGCGGAGGTTCCGCCGGGCCGTTGCGCCGGAATGATCGCGGAAATAGACCAGATACACATTGAAGAGTGCGATGAGGACCAACCCGATCACGTGCGCCGTCCCGAAAAGCTCAAACGGCGCGCCGTTCCAATCTTTCGCAAAGAAGTTTCCCATGTGCTCCCCCCGTTTGATCGAAGAATGACGTGCATTTTACCACCGATAGACCAAAAGCGCAGGTCGGCCTCCTCAAACACCTCGACGCCAGGAATAGACAATCCCGCTGAAGTGAGTAAAATTTCCTCAGGTTGGCGTGCGGGGCAATGGAGGGCGATTGATGCAGCGGATAATAGCGCGCTGGGGGCCGTGGGCCGCGATAGTCGCTCTGGCTTTGTGGGTGACGGCTCCGGTGACATTGGGCGGGCGCGTCCTCTTTTGGGGCGTGGTGGCTTACCAGTTCGTCCCCTGGTATGAAGCCGCAGCGGCGCTGTGGCGCGCGGGGGCGCTGCCGCTGTGGAACCCGTGGGTGGGCGGCGGCGCGCCGCTGCTGGCGAATTACCAGGTCGCGGCGCTATACCCTCCCATCTGGCTGATGATCGCCATCCCTCCGGCGCGCGCGTTGGGCTGGTTGATCGCGGCGCATCTGGTATTGACCGGCGCGGGGATGTTCGCGTGGGCGCGCGCGCGGGGGTTGAGTCGCCCGGCGGCGCTGATTGGCGCGCTGGCGTTGGAAGGCTGCGGTTACCTGGTGACGCGCGCCGGACTTTTCCCTAGCATCGCCTTCACCTTCGCGTGGATCCCCGTCTGGTTGTGGCGTATGGAGCGCCTGGCGCAGCGCCCTGACCGCCGCCGGGCGGCGCGCTTGGCGGTCGTCGTCGGCCTGGGATTGCTGGCCGGCCACGCGCAAACTGCCGTGTACGGCCTGGCATTGGTCGGCCTCCTGCTGCTGTGGCGCGGCTGGACAATACAGAAAACCTCGCGTCTCCGGTTGTGGGCCTGGGGATGCATTGGACTGGCGCTGGGCGCGGGCTTGGCCGCCGCGCAATTGCTGCCCACCGCCGCCTACCTCGCCGTCTCGGTTCGCTCCACCGGCCTCGCCGACGAAGCTCTCATCTATTCCTTTTGGCCCTGGCGATTGCTGACCTTCTTCGCCCCCGACTTCTTCGGGCATCCGGCGGCGGGCAATTACATGGGATACCCAACATACTGGGAGGGCGCGGGCTATGTGGGATTGGCGCCGTTGCTGCTGGCGTTGGGATTTCTGGCGCGCCCTCCACAAGAAAAACGGGGCGAGGTGCGCTTCTGGGCTATCGTCGGCGGAGCGGCGCTCGTTTTCGCTCTGGGGCAGTTCCTCCCTGGCTACGAAGCGGCGTTTGCGGCGCTCCCTTTCCTGCGCATCTTCAACGGCCCGGTGCGCCGGATGCTGGTGACGGAAATCGCGCTTGCCGTGCTCGCGGCGCTGGCGGTGGAGCGCTGGCTGGACGATCGCCCCAAACGCTGGCAGGCGCTCCCCGTGCTGATGGGCATTGTCCTGGCGGTCGTCGGCGGCGCGACAGCCTACGCGCTGCCTGCTCTCGGCGCTTCGGCGCGCGCGGTCTTGTCTACGGGGCTGCTCCTGGCGGCCTGGGGAGTGTTATCGCTGCTGCGCGGCAAGGTGCAGCGTTCGCTTCTGGTTGTGGGTGTGATTGGTCTGCTGTTTGTTGATCTGGCGCTGTGGGGACAAAAACAGTTCCCGCACATCACACCGGACTTTTATGAGGCGTGCGCCGCACCGGCGCTCGCCGAAGCGTGGCGGCAGGCGGAGTCACCAGGGCGCATCTTCTTCGCCGGGACGCGCGTGAGCGGGACGGAGTACGACGTGCGGTTTGACCACTTCCGCACCCGCGACTGGCGCGCGCCGGAGGGCGGCTGGACGCAGGTTTGCGAAACACTGCTGCCCAACCTGGGACAACTGGCCGGCGTCTCCTTCGCCGATAACGAGGACCCCATCCGTCTGGGGCGCTGGGCGGCGTTGGAGACATTGGCAGAAGCGCACCCGCATCTGCTGCCGCTCCTGGGCGTCAGCCACCGGCTCGACGTAAACTGCGCTGTTGCGGAAGCCGAAGTTGCTTCGGCGGCGGGGGTGAAGCTCTGTGACGTTGGCCCTGCGCCGCGCGCATGGATCGTTTCGCGCGCGCGGCACGTTGATGCTGAGGCGATGCCGGCTGCGCTGGTGGACGCCGCCTTTGACCCGTATGAGGAAGTGCTGCTGGAATCCACGCCGTCGGTCGCGGGCGGCGCGGGCCGCGTCACGCGGTTGCACGACTCCCCAAATGCCCTTACAATAGCGCTCACCGTGGATGGCCCGGCCTATCTGGTCATCGCCGACGCCTGGGATGCCGGTTGGACGGCGCGGGTGGATGGCGCGGCGACGCCGGTTCTGCGCGCCGACCTGGCCTTGCGCGCAGTGTTCATCCCGGCGGCCGGCGAACATCACGTGACACTCACTTATCGCCCACTCTCTTTGCTGGCTGGCGCGCTGCTCTCCGGGCTGGCGTTAGTGGGGGTCTGCTTGCTCGCAGGTGTGCGCGATTTATTCGTAAAGCGTGATGCGTAAAACGCAAAAGAACTCTTTACGTTTTAGTCGGTTGTAATACAACGGATCGAAATGTGATGAAACGTCTCTTCATTGTCCTGGCAATTGTTGTGTTATTGCTTGCCGTTCTCCCCTATGCTGTGGCGTGGGGACGAGCTGCGCCGGGCAAGCATTTTGTCGGCTACGTGTATAATCCCGCCGATGGCGCGAGCTACCTGGTCAAGATGCGCCTGGGGTGGTTGGGAGGGTGGCGCTTCCGCCTGATGTTCACGCCGGAGGAACAGCCGGGCGCGTATTTGTTCCTCTTTCACCTCGGACTCGGCCATCTGGCGCGGGGATGGGGCGCGCCGCTGACGGTGGTCTATCACGTTGCGCGACTATTGGGCGGCATCGCGCTGTTGGTCGCGTTGGGATGGCTCTGTCATCGGGCGCTGCCGGAAGGACGCGCGCGGCGTTGGGGGTATGCCTTCGCTGTGCTGGGCGGCGGGATCGGATGGGCTTTCGTGTGGACCGATCCGCTGCCCGTGGATGTGTGGGTGCCGGAGGGCTACGTCTTCTACAGCATCCTGGCGAACGCGCACTTCCCGTGGGCGCAGGCGCTCCTGCTGTTGATTTTGGCCTTGACGGCGCTGTGGCATTCGGGCAACGTTCCGGCGCGTTATGCTTTGCCCGCGATGGCGCTGCTGTTGATCGCGTTAGGCGTGCTGCAACCCTTCGCCGTGGGGCATGTAGGGCTGGTCTGGGGCGTCTGGCTGATCCTCGAATGGATCGCGCAGCGGCGCATTCCCTGGAAGACGGCGTTGCCCCTCGGCGTTGTGGGCGTGGTGGGATTGCTCTATCCGATCTACGGCGTCCTGGCGATCCAACGTGATCCTGCCCTGGCGGCGTGGAACACCCAGAATGTGACGACGTCCCCGCCCTGGTGGAACTGGCTGATCGGCTATGCGTTGGCGCTTCCCTGGGCCGCGCCGGGTGCGGTGCGCGCGTGGCGCGCCGGACGCCCGCTGGAGCGGATGCTCGTCGCGTGGGCCGTCGGCAGCCTGCTCGGCATGGTCGCGCCCATCAGCTTGCAGCGGCGGCTCAGCCTGGGATTGAGCATCCCGTTGGGCACGCTCGCCGGATTGGGATGGGGCTATTGGCTGGATGCGCGCGACAGCAATTCCCGGTGGGTGCGCCTGGCGAAAGTCACCATGATACTCTTCCTGGCGCTGACGCCGCTCTTTTTGCTGACGACGGGCTTCGTCAACCCCGTGCAGTTCCCAGAGCGCTTCTACATCAGCGCCGGTGAGATGGAGGCGGCGCAGGTCTTGTTGCGCGAAGGCCCCGCCCGCGTGCTCCTGGCCTCTCCCGAACGCGGAGAGGCGCTGCCCTGGCTGACCGGTCACCCGGTCGTGGTGGGGCATCCGATGGAGACGGTGGACTTCGCGCGTCGCGCGGCTGAAGCGTTGCAGTTCTTCGACGGCAGTTGGAACGCTGAAAGGCAGCGCGCCTTTCTGTGTCGTGAAGGCGTGGATTACGTCTGGATTGGGCCTGTAGAACGCGCGCTTGGCGGCGCGGGCGCGTTATTCTTGCCGGGCGCGCGTCTTGTTCTGGAAAATGCCGACGTCCGGCTCTATGCTGTGGGGGGGGTATGCCAATATCTGACAAAAAATTAACCATCGTCATTCCCACGTACAACGAGGCGGACAACGTCAAACCGATGACCGAAGCCTTGTTCAACCTGGGGCTTTCCAACCTGGACATTTTGATCGTGGATGACGAATCGCCGGACGGCACCGGCGCTATCGCTGATGGGCTGGCGGCGCACTATCCGGGGCGCGTCAACGTGATGCACCGCACGGGCTTGCGTGGCCTGGGACGGGCGTACATTGACGGCTTTTGCTGGGCGCTGGAACACGGCGCGGATTTCATCGTGCAGATGGACTGCGACTTCTCCCATTCGCCATCGTACATCCCGCAATTCCTGGAGCAGATCGAAACGTGCGATGTCGTCATCGGCTCGCGCTACGTCGCCGGCGGGAAGACGGACGAACGGTGGGAATGGGGGCGCTGGTTCCTCTCCTGGTGGGCCAACAGCATCTACACGCGCGTGATCCTGGGCTGCAAGGTGAAGGACGCGACCGCTGGATTCAAGTGCTGGCGGCGGGAGACGCTGGAAGGCATGGATCTGAGCCGCATCCATTCACAAGGATACATTTTTCAGGTTGAAATGGCCTACGTCGCCGAGCGGTTGGGCTATCGCGCGGTGGAAATTCCCATCTATTTTGAGGACCGGCGTATCGGCCAATCCAAGATGACCATCCCGGTGAAAATTGAGGCCGCGCTGCGGGTGTGGGAAGTGCGCTGGCGGCACCGGCGCTTGCGTCCCAAAGACCGACAAACGCCTGCTACAACTGTTGAATGAAAACGTAACGTAAGCTGTTAGCGTGCGGCGTAATGCAAGCGGTCAGCTTGCGAGCAGATCAAGGAGAAAAATGGAGCGAAAAGTTACTCATATAGCTGTACTCGGCGCCGGTCATGGCGGAAAGGCGATGGCTGCCGAGATGGCGGCGCGCGGGTTTAAGGTCACACTCTACAATCGGACCTACGCCAGGATCGAAGGCGTTGATCTGCGCGGCGCGATTGAATTGCAGACTGAGGACGGGCGTGATGTGGTTGCCCGTTTGCACAAGATCACTGCCAATATGGGTGAGGCGCTGGAAGACGTTGATCTGGTGATGGTGGTCGTCCCGGCTTCGGGGCATCGTGACATTGCGATGTCGGCGGCGCCCCATGTGCGCGACGATCAGGTCATAGTGCTGCACCCTGGGCGGACCGGCGGCGCGTTGGAATTCCGGCAGGCGCTTGTGGATGGCGGGTGCTGCTGCAAACCCATCATCTGCGAAGCAGAGACCTTCCTTTTCGCCGCGCGCAGCAACGGACCGGCGGAAGCGCGCATCTTCCGCACGAAGTTCTCCGTGCCGGTTGCCGCGTTCCCTGCAACCCGCACCCAGGAGGGCGTGGCGCTGCTTGCGCAGGTCTACCCGCAGTTCATTCCTGCCAAAAACGTGCTCTATACCAGCTTGAACAACATGGGCGCGATTTTCCATCCCGCGTTGACCTTGCTCAACGCCGGTTGGATTGAGGCGCGGCAGGGCGATTTCCAGTTTTATATGGATGGGGTCACGCCGGCAACGGCGCGGGTGCTGGCGGCGTTGGATCGGGAGCGCGTGACGGTCGCGGCGGCGGTGGGTATCCGCGCGCAAACGGCGGAGGAATGGCTTGAGCGAGCGTATGGCGCGGTGGGCAGCAACCTCCACGAGGCTATGCACGCCAACCCCGGCTACGAAGGCATCAAAGCCCCCAACCTTATCCAGCATCGTTACATCTTTGAGGATATACCGTGCAGCCTCGTCCCCATCGCGCTGATCGGGCAACAGTACGGCGTGGACACAACCTGCATCCGTTCGATCATCACCCTGGCGAACATTGTTCACGGGACGGATTACTGGCGCACCGGGCGCACGTTGGAGCGATTAGGCATTAAGGGCATCTCGGTGTCTGAACTGCACCGCTATGTCGAGACAGGAGAACGTTAAAACGTTCAAACGTTCTACGGGGGTGATCGTTGAAAACTGTTGTCGCTGGCGCATTGGGCGAATGTGTCCACGTAGCGGGGGTGATGAACTTTCTGCGGTTGGCGGAGGCGGCCGGCTGGCGGACAGTCTTTCTCGGCCCGGCGGTGTCGGCGGAGACGGTGCTGACAGCAGCGCGCCGCGAGCACGCCGATCTGGTGGGCGTCTCGTACCGGCTGACGCCGGAGACTGGCGAGCGGCTGTTGGCCGACTTCGCAGAAGCGGCGGACGAGTTGCGCAGCACGGGCGTGCGCTTCGCCTTCGGCGGTACGCCACCCATCGCCGAACGCGCGCGCGCCATCGGTTTCTTCGAGCAGGTTTTCGACGGGAGTGAGCCGCCAGACGCGGTGCTGGCGTACCTCAAGGGGCAAGTTCACACCCAGGCGACGGCTGCCGATTTCCCACAGACGACTGTGGCGCGCATCGCGTGGAAAGCGCCGTACCCGATTCTGCGCCATCACTTCGGCCTGCCGACGATGGCGGCGACGCTGGACGGCATTGCCAAAATCGCCGAGGCGCACGCGCTGGATGTGATCTCGCTGGGCATTGACCAGGACGCGCAGGAGCACTTCTTCCACCCGGAGCGGCAGGACGCGCGGCGCAAGGGGGCCGGCGGCGTGCCGGTGCGCAGCGCCGGCGATTACCGCGCGCTCTACGCAGCCAGCCGGCGCGGCAACTATCCGCTGTTGCGCACGTATTCCGGCACCGACGACTTCATCCGTCTGGCGGAGCTATACGTGGAGACGATCAACATTGCCTGGTGCGCCGTCCCGCTCTTCTGGTTCAACCAGATGGACGGGCGCGGGCCGTGGGACCTGGAAGGCTCCATCCGCGAGCACCAGCAGGTGATGGCGTGGTACGGCGCGCGCGGCATCCCGGTGGAGCTGAACGAGCCGCACCATTGGGGGATGCGCGATGCGCCGGACGGGGTCTCGGTCGTCGCGGCGTACCTTTCGGCGCACAACGCTAAGGCGTTCGGCGTGCGGGACTACATCGCGCAGTTGATGTTCAACAGCCCGCCGGGCCTTTCAGACGCGATGGATTTGGCGAAGATGCTGGCGATCCTGGAGCTGATCGCGCCGCTGGCGGGGCCGGACTTCCACAT
>DAOUAQ010000250.1:0-9243 GCA_034433375.1 Anaerolineae bacterium
CGGCGGATCGAGCAGATCGGGCGGCTCGCCGGGCAGCGTTTTGAGGTCGCGGCGCTTGCCTTTGATGCTGGGGAACGCGCCCATCAGCGCGTAGGTGTACGGATGCATCGGGCGCTCGAAGATGTCCGCGGATTCCGCCATCTCCGCCATCCGCCCGGCGTACATCACGCCGATACGGTCACTCACTTCGGCGATCACGGCGATGTCGTGGGAGATATAGATCATCGCCATATTCAGCTCGCGTTGGAGTTCGCGGATGCGCTTGAGGATGCGGTCTTGCACGATCACGTCCAGCGCGGTCGTTGGCTCGTCGGCGATGATGATGTCCGGGCTGCACGAAAGCGCCATGGCGATCACCGCACGCTGGCGCATCCCGCCGCTGAACTCGTGCGGGTAGCGATCCATCAACGCCGGATCCAACCCCACCAACTCGAACAGAATGGCGATGCGTTCGCGGGCCTGGGCAGGGCTGATGTTGCTCAGATGCAGTTCCAACGCCTCGGTAATCTGCTGGCCCACCGTGTAGACGGGATTGAGCGCGTTCATCGCCGCCTGGAAGACCATCGCAATCTTACGCCAGCGCACCTTCAGCAACTCGGCGTAATCCATGGCCACGATGTCCTTGCCGTTGAGCAGAATGTAGCCGTCTTTGATCACGCCGTTCTCCGGCAGCAGGCGCATCAACGCGAACGCAATGGACGTTTTGCCGCAGCCCGATTCCCCAACCAGCCCCAACGATTGTCCTTTCGCCAGGTCAAAGGAGACATTGTCCACCGCCGAAACCTCACCCTTGCGGGTCGTGTAGTGCATTGTCAAATCGTGTACGGATAGTAGTAAGCTCATTGTGATTCTCCTGTGGTTGGAGTATGGAGTATGGAGTAGGGAGTAGGGGATGAACGACCTTCTTACTCCTTACTTCTTACTCCTTACTCCTTACTCCCTTATCTCTTTCGCAACCGCGGATTCACCACCGCATCCATCGCCCGGCCAACCAGGTAGAAGGCGGAGCACAGCAGCGAGATAGATAGCCCGGCGGGGAACATCAGGTACCAGTATTTCCAGGACGTGAGCAAATAGCCGGCTGCCTGCGTGATCTGGATCATGATGCCCCAGCTCATACGGATGTTGATCAAACCGAAGAACGAGAGCACCGCTTCAACAAAGATCGCGCCGGTGACAGTGACCATCATGGACAAAAAGGCCAGCGGCAGCAAGTTCGGGATGAGGTGCGTGAGGATGATGTGCCAATCATTGCCGCCGGCCACCTTCGCCGCCTCGATGTAGGCTTTGACTTTGAGGGTCAACGCTTGCGATTTGATGACGACGGTGTTGCCGCCAAACCCCACCAGGATGCCGTAGACCAGCGCCAGTTGCATCATCTGGAAGTCGAACATCGAACCCAGGACGATCATCAAGGGGATAAACGGTAACATAATCATCAAGTCCGCGATGCGCATAAAAATCATATCAATGATGCCGCCGTAGTAAGCGGTGATCGCGCCCAATGTGGTTTCGACAATGACCGTGATGAGCGCGGCCATGATCCCTAGCACAAATTCCGACTGCGTGCTGGACATCAACTGGCTCAACACATCGCGTCCTAGCGGATCGGTGCCCAGGATGTGCCGGAACTTCGGCATGGGGCGGACAGACTGGATCTCGGTGGATGCGTTAGAAACCCAGGTGGGCGGAGACGGGTGGACAATGATTTCTTTGTCGTAGCCCATGAGTGGGTCATAGATATTCGGGGGCCATACCGTCGCCATCAAAATCGGGTGAACGATTGCCATCAGTCCGAAGAACGCGATCATGCCTAATCCGATCAGGCCGATGGGATTCTCTCTGAATATGTTCCACCCGTTCTTCAAGGAGCGCCCGGCCAGACGTATTCTGACGCGCCACAAAGGTTCCATGATTCTTGACGAAGTAGCCGCAATGACATTCATCTATCTTCCTCCACAAAATGATGCGGGATGCAAGGTGCAGGATGCAGGATGCAGGATGTGCCTTCTCCTGCCTTTTGTCTTGCCCCTTGCTTCTTGCCTCTTGCTTCTTGCCCCTTGCCTCTTGCCTCTTGCCCCTTGCCCCTTGCCTCTTACGCGTACCGGATGCGCGGGTCGAGAAGGGCGTAGGTCAGATCGGCGACCAGGTGCGCCACCAACGCGAGGATGCCGATGAAGCTGAAGACGCCCATAATCAGGGGAACATCTTCGGCGCCGGTCGCGTTCAGCAACGTCCGGCCCATCCCCGGCCACGAGAACACCGTCTCAGTGATGATGCCGCCGCTCAGGGTGAAGGGCAGCCCAATGATGAGACCGGTCAGCACCGGCAGCAGGGCGTTGCGCGCGGCGTGTTTGTTGCGCACCATCGTCTCCGGGACGCCTTTGGCGCGCGCCGTCTGGATGTAGTCTTCGCGCAGAGTGTCGAGCATCGTCTGGCGGGTCAGCAGCATCGTGCCGCCGTAGCCCACCATCGTCACCGTGGCGACCGGCAGAATCATGTGCTTTATGATGTCCCAGGCCAGGTAGCCAATACCGGAGGCTGCCCACACCGCGGCAGCGACGGCGATTAAGCCCACCGTCCCGCCCACCAAAATGCGACGCCGTTGGAAAGAGTTGAGTTTCCGCGTCAGAAACAGCATGACCAACCAGAACACAAGGATGATCGAGGCCGTCAAGAGCATCCGGTTGAAGACAAAGTTGCCTTTGGAGGCGCTATTGGTCAGGCCAGGGATAACGGCGCTGCTCCACAATCTCGGCTCGAGGAATTTTCCGAGCGGCAACCACCGCAAGCGCGCGCCGAAGATGAAGATCATCATCAACCCGAACCAGGGCGTGAACACTGTGAACAGCAGCACGCCGATCAGCGTCGAGCCGTATTCCACCAACCCGCCGCGCTGCCACGCCAGGATGCGCCCCGATGTGAACCCCACGACGAATTGGATGAGCGTGGCGGTCAGGAAAAGCGTCAACGTGCGCGGCACACGCTCCTGGATGATATTAATCACCGGTGTGGGATACTCCGAGAATGAGACGCCCAAATCGCCGGTGATGAAATTGCGCCACCACCGCGCGTATTGCACCAGGACAGGGTCATTGAGGCCCAGTCGCTCTTTCGCATTCTCAATCGCTTCTGGCGGGATATCGGGATTGCCGAACATCCGGTTGGTCACATCGCCGGGCATGGCCGTCAAAATGACAAAGAGCAAGGTTTGAAAAATAAACAGGGTAATGACGATTTGCACTAACCGTTTCAGGATATACTTTCCCATAGATGACACCTGCCTTTCACCATTTCTAAAATGAGAGGGGCGGGGACTCTCTGACAAGCTCCCTGCCCCTCCCTCGTCTTACCTGGATCGTCTACTGGATCGAGAGCACGTATTCCTGCAACCCATACGCGCCGCCACCGATGCCGTCCGCCACCTCGGTGAAGGGGAACATCACGCGGGTGTTGTCCCAGGCGTCGTAGAGCGGCGTGGTGAAGAGGTAGAGGTAGGGCAGGTCGGTCGCCAGCACCTCCTGGAATTGCATGGCGATCTCGCGCGCCTTGTCGCGGTCGGTTTCGGCCTTGTAGGCGTTACACAGAGTCTCGAACTCTTCGCTGTTGTAAGCGCCGAAGTTCCAACCGGAATCGCGCTGCAAGAAGTCGCAGGCGTAGGAAGGCTCCGGCCCCAGTCCCCAGCCCAGGATGTACATGTCCCAATTGCCGGAAGCACGCAGTTCGAGGATGCGGTTGAAGTTGACCAATTGTGCCTTGACCGGCATACCGAGTTGCTGCATCCACTGCTCCAGGTAAACGCCGGTGGTCGCGCGCAGGGGATCGTATCCGGCGGTGGGCGCCAGCAGCGTGAATTCGGGGATATATTGCCCGTCCGGCCCCTTCAGGCCGACGCCGTAGTCCACGGAACCGCCGCGCGCCGGGTTCCAGGCCGGTTCGGTATCCCAGGTGTAACCGGCTTCCTTGAGCATCCGCACGGACTCTTCCATCCGCTGCTGGGTGTTCATGCCTTCACAGAACAATGGCACATTCGGGTTGTACCAGTAAGCGTTGGATTCCGGCACGATGGTGTTGACCGGGATCGCCGCGCCTTGCAGCACGTTTTGGGTCAGGAAGGGCTTGTCAATGACACAGGCAATCGCCTGACGCAGTGTACGCTCGGCCAACGCCGGCCGGTTGAAGTTGAACGAGAGATACCGGAAGCCATTCGCTACGTTGATGGCAATCGAAACGTTGGGGTTCGGCCCCAACTGCGCGACTTGCCCTTTGCTCAACCCATTGGGGGTGATGACGAAGTCTACCTCGCCGGCATCCAGCGCCAGCACAGCCGCGTCGGAGCTGTAGATCGAGAAGATGGTCTTGTCGAACCACGGGCCTTCGGTGTATTCGAGTTCAACCTGGCTCGTGTCGCCGGAGGTGAATTCCTGGGCGCCGCTCACCTGCTTGAAACCACCGTTGGCGTATTCGGTGACCTTCCGCATATAGTCGAAGTAGGTTTCATTGCGCACATTCTCGACATAAGCGCCGGCTTCCCACTGGCCGAAAACCCACGCGCCGGCGGAAGGCTCGCCTGTCGCGTCGAGGGTCTCCAATTGCTGGCTGATTTCCGTCAACAGTGTGGCGTAGGCATCGCTTTCCTTGTCCATTCCTTCACTTTCTTTAACCATGCGCTCTACCAGGGGATCCACCATCGGCGCCCAGAAGGCTTTACTCATCCAGGGTTTGAGCAGCACGCCATATTGGTGGATCGCCAGGCCAGGCTTGGTGTGATAGTACAACTTGGCCGTATAGTCATCCACGGCCTCGATGTGATCGAGGTAGTTAGGATCGTAGCCAGACCAGTTCCCTTGCAGCGCGAGCTTCAAGGCCACGTCCGCGGTCCAGGCCCAGTCGTGCGCCGTCACAGCGGCGCCATCGCTCCACTTCACATCCTTGCGAATCTTCACCGTGGAGACCCAAAAGTCGCCCTCTTGTACCAGATCGGTTGGCAGACCATCAGCTATCGCGGGAGCGTAGTCCCAGCGATGATAACCGATGCCATAGGCTGCCGGATGATAGGTAGTGCCGACCACATAGTTCCACATACTGGAATTGATCGGGCCGTAAGACGACCAGAAGTTCATCGTGGTCATATCTTCAAGAATCGCGGCGCGGAAAATATCGCCTTTACCGGCTTCTTTGGGGGCGTTGGGGTCTGGCGTCGGTTCGACGGGCGCCGGAGTGGCGGTAACGACGACTTCCTTGACGACCGGTTTGCCCTCAACCATCACTTCTTCGGTCACGACGACGGTCTTGACGATCTCCACGGGCGTCGGGGTTGTGCAGGCGGCAATGAGCACACCGAATACGACCAACACGGCCGCCAATACGAAATATCTCTTGTGCAGTAACATCTTTCTCCTCCTGTAAGTTTTGTTCTGTGATAGATTTGGGAATTGGTTCTTTGTTGGGCCGTTTTTTGCGATAGGGATCACCTCCTTGTGCTTTTTATAAACCTTGCTGTATCTCGGTTGATAGTGGGTAAGGGGCCTGGGATAAATGGCTCAGGGCGAAAGTGTCTTGTGCGGGGAAGCCTCGCACATCCTCCTCAATGTGTTTCCAGGCATCATGAGATGGGACGGCCTGCGCGACGTAGCCACGCAGGGCATGGACGAACAGTGCGTCCACAACATCTGTTGGAATGGGCAGTAGCTTGCCTGTCGAGTTCATCGGTCTCCTTGCACCCAAAATGGCGTACTCGTGTTGATTGCCTCTAGCGTACTTCAGAGGGCCGCGCAGGGCGACAGGCATGTGGCTAGACAGTGACAAGCCATTGGGGTGGTATTTTCCCTGGTCAGATGACCAGGGAGCTAAAAGGGAATACGTCAGAATTTCTGCGGGCAGGATTGACAGGACGAACGGGCCGGGGAAGGCTTTTTCTGGTGAAATCGGTCCACACTGCCGAGGCGCGTCTCGACTGCGACAGACTTCAGACGGCCGGCGTGTCGGTGATGGGACGGGGTTGCCAGGTCACGACGACGTCCGTGCCAAGCTGTGGTTTGCTATAGATGGTGAGTTGTGCGCCAATGTCCTCGGCGCGCTCGCGCATAATGCTCAGGCCGAGATTGTCGGGCAGCACCCGATTCATATCGAAGCCGACGCCATCATCGTGGATGCGCAACTCTGCGCTCTGCGGGTGACAGCGCAACTGCACCTCAACCTGGCTGGCGTTGGCGTGCTTGGAGGTGTTGTTGAGCGCTTCCTGCGCGATCCGGTAGAAGGCAATTTTCACATCGAGCGGCAGATCACATTCGACGTGCGCCGACACGTGGACAGGGACGCGCGCCCGGCCCGTCGTCGCCTCGGCCAACTGCTGGATCAAATCGCTGATGGAGGCTTCCATCAGCGCAACAGGGCGCAGTTCTAACAGCAGCGTGCGCATTTCGGCCATCGCGCCGCGCGTGAGTTCGCGGAGTTCCTGCGTGCGCCGCTGCGCCTCCTCAGGGTTGATCTTCCACAAGCGCGTGAGCACGTCCGCGATAATGCTGGCGGAGAACAGCGTTTGCGTGACAGCGTCGTGCAGTTCGCGGGCGAGACGCTGGCGTTCTTCGAGGGTCGCGGCTTGTTGCGCTTGTTGATAGAGCCGGGCGTTCTCGATGGCCGAGGCCGCCCGCTGCGCGATCGCCGTGACCAGGCGCACATCTTCGTCGCTAAAAGCGTGCGGCTCTTGATAGTTGACGTTGAAAATCCCAAAAACGTGCCCTTCAACGATGATGGGAACGTGCATGAACGAGCGAATGTGTTCGGGATAGGTGATGTTCCAATCCACGCGCTTGTCGCCGACCGTGTCCTTGACCGTGACCGGCGCGGCCTGCTGCGCGGCCTGTCCGACCAGACCCTCTCCGGCCTTGAAGACCATGCGCGCTAACGTCTGCTGTTCAAACCCGCGCGCCGCGCGTGGGACGAGGTGCGTCTTGGCTTCGTTCCACACCAGCAGCACGCTCTTGTCCACCTTCAAAATATCCACGGCGACGTTGACCAGGGTTTGCAGCACGTCGTTGAGTTCCAAATGGCGATATAGCTCCTGGTCCCCTTGATAGAGCGCCTCGATCTGCTGCGTGCGTTGTTCCGCCTGGGTGAAAAGGTTGGCGTTGTCCACGGCGATGGAGGCAAGCTGCGCGAATCCCCGCAGCAGTTCCACTTCGTTTTCCCCGAAAGTGCGCTCAGAGTCAATGGTATACGCCACGCCGATCACGCCGGCGACGCCGCGCTCGGACTTCAACGGGACGCCGACCACGGCGCGGATGACGTTCTCGCGGATGCCCGGCACTGGCACGCGGTGCGGCCATTTGGGATAGTCGTTGACGACGAGCGGCGCTTCTGACTCCCACACCTTGCCTACCAGCCCTTGTCCGCGCTGCATCCGAAAATCCATGGACCGGCTGAAAAGTCCCACCCCCACCTTCCGTTCCATCACCTGCTTGACGGGATCAATGAGATACACGTAGCCATGTTCGGTGTCCAGCAATTGCGCCGCGCGTGCGACAATGGTTTCGAGCAGGTCGTTGATCTCCAGGCGGTTCATCAGCGCGAGCGAGGTTTCGTGCAGCGCCGCCAGGTATACGTTTTGCCGTTGGAGACCCTCTTCGGCCCGGCGGCGTTCGCCGACCTCCACCTTCAGCAGGTTATAGGCGCGCTCGAACTCACTGCTCACGCTGCGTCCAATGGACATGGCGAAAAACACACCGAAGATCAGCAGCAGTCCCCCAATGCCAATCGTCAGGGTTTGTGAGGTGCGCTGCTGTTTGATGGCGTCGCCGATATTTTCGTAGAAGCGCGTCTCTTCATCCCCGTAGAGCTTCTGCATCTGCTTTTCGAGCAAGTCCAGGATACCGTCAATCTGGTGGGCGGAACTGCGAAAATTTACCTCGATCGGATTCGCGCCAAGTTGCCTGATCTGAAAATCGAACTGTTGCAGCAATTGACTCATATTTTTGAGGGCTTCACTGATGTGCGCGTCAGTGCTGGTCTCAGCCTCGGCCACTTTGATCTGGGTGTCCAGTTTGCTGCGTTCCAATTCGATCGGTTTGAAGTCCGTGGAGCGGTCGCGCAGGACGCGGTTGGTTTCCATGTGGAGTCGAATGACCCCACGCTGGATATTCCCCAGGTTGGCGATGCGATAACCGGCCTGAAAAGCACTGGAGGTATTCAGATTGATGTAGGCGATCACGATGACACTGCTCAACGCGATGACCAGCAGGACGATCATCATCACCAGCATGGTCTGCGCGCGGGAAAGCACACCTTCGACGCCAAAAATATGTAGTTTCTTCATAGTTTCATCGTCTCGTAAAACGTAGGAAACTGCTTACGGTGTACGTTTTAGGCTATGCTTTTAGTCTACCACAAAACGCGATTCTGTTGTGACAGTTTCGGAGGGAAAAAATAAGCCGTCGTCAGAATTCTGGCGACGGCTGTCTGAAGGAGTTTACGCAAACCAAATTTTTCAATCCCATCCCTATGATAAGCGGTATGACGCGATTGCGGACTAGGCATGTAGCGGGGTTTGTGATTGTCATGTGGCGAGTTTTTTCCCTGGTCAGATGGTCAGGCCGGCGGCAACCCACAGTTCACCCCTGCGTTGTAATGGCCTTCTCCACGGCTTGAAAAAGGGCCTCGAAGTTTTCCGCGTGCATGTCAAGCGGGCCTGACGTGCGCGGCACCACGCCTGTGAACGCAAACACACGTCGCCAGTCCGCATGGGTCTCATCCAGGGGAACCAGGTAGGTCTTGGCTTTGGGGAATGGGTGGCGGGTGTGAACTTGAACCGGTTCCGCAAAGGAGACTTCCAGCATTTTCGCTTCGGTGTGATAGCGATCAATGCTGGCTTCAGATAGGGCCACTTCCCACTCGAAGCCAACGGGTTTGGCAATCCCTTCGGCGAAAGCAGTCATAATCTCTTGATAGCCGGGGTCGCCGGGACGGAAGACGTAGGTTTCCCCTTCCCAGTACACCGTCAAGGCCTCGGCCTGAGCGTTGAAAGTCTTCCAAAACCACAGCAGGTCGTTGTTAGTTAGCGCCGTAACCCCAAAGACCAATACCACGACAATGACCGCCATAGTCACAGCACCGTTTATAAAACTTGGTTTATCTTTAGTTTCCGCTAAATAACGCAGAGGAAAAAGGTGGTAATGGGCTCAAAGTATGGTAATCTAGTTGTGTCAAACAAAAAAACCAGACCAAGAGGCCCATTACCATGATCGA
>DAOUAQ010000251.1:0-7450 GCA_034433375.1 Anaerolineae bacterium
GATCGTAGATGCCTTCGTAGACGCAGCGCCCCATGTGCTCTGCGAACCCGCCGAACAGCAGCGGGGAAATTGGCGCGATGGCGCGCTGGGCATCCAGGAAGATTTGGGCTTTTAGATTGGACATATCGGCTCCTTGAACATAGGGATTGGGAATTGGGGATTAGGGATCGAGCATGTGTCTCTCGATCCTTTGTCCTCACTCGCCCATTATACTGCATTTTGTTACTGTCCGGCCATGCCCGCCGTGGTGATACCGGCGATGATCTTGCGCTGGAAAATGGCGTAGAAAATCAGGACGGGCATCGTCGCCACGAAGGCGCCGGCGAACGCCAATCCGCGCTGGATATAGCTCCCTTGTTGCAGCACCAGCAAGCCAATCGGCAGCGTGAGCCTGATCTGCTTGGTGAGGACGATGAGCGGCCAGAACAGGTCGTTCCAGAGGCCCAGGAAGCTGAAAATGGCGAGCGCGGCGAGCGAATTGGTGACCAGGGGGAGGCAGATTTTCCAGAAGATCTGGAAGCGCCCGGCGCCATCGATGCGCGCGGCGTCCTCCATTTCGGCGGGGATCGAGTAGAAGTGTTGTCGCAACAGAAAGATGCCCGTCACCGAAGCGGCGGCCGGCCACCAGATGGCATGGTAGCCGTCGAGCAGTTTCAGATTGCGCAGAATCAAGAAAGACGGGATCAAAGTGATCGCTGCCGGGATCATCAGGCTGAAGAGCAACAGCGAAAAGAGCATACGCTTGCCGGGAAACTCCAGGCGGGCGAAGGCGTAGCCGCTCAGCGAAGAGACGAGCAGGATCACGGTGGTGCCGACGCCGGCCACGAGCAGGCTGTTGCCAAACCAGCGCGCCAGCGGGAGAAGCGGGTCGGCGAAAATCTTGCGGAAGTTCTGCAGGGTCGGCGGCTTTGGAATCCAATTGATCGGCACGGTGAATTGTTTCGCTTCGACGGTAAACGCCATTGTGATCATGTACAACACCGGAACGAAAATGACGAAGACCAGCGATACAAAGATCAACCACATCAGAATCGACCGCCGGATGTATTTGCGGCGCGCGCTTTTGCTCATCGCGGGATAGGTACGAGGTGCTTTCTCCATTTGTTCTCCTTTTAACCTAATACTCTGTCCGGCGGCGCATCAGCGCGAACAGCGCGACGGTCACCACGATCATCACCGCCGCCAGCGCCACCGAAATTGTCGACGCATGGCCAAAGCGGAAGTATTTCCACGCCGTTTCGTACAACAGTTGGACCACCGTGCGGGAGGCATTGCCCGGACCGCCGGCCGTGATGATGTAGGGTTGCGCAAAAACCTGCATGTGAGAGATAAACTGCGTCACCACGACAAACAACATCGTCGGCATGATCAACGGCAGTGTGATGTGCCAGAACGTCTGGAGCGGGTTTGCGCCGTCGATCTTGGCGGCTTCGTAGAACGTTTCGGGAATGTTGTGCAGCCCGGCGATGAAGACGAGCATGGGGAAACCGAAGGTCCACCAGACGGTGGTGACGGCCAGCACAGGGATGACCAGGCGCGCGTCGCCCATCCAGGGGATGCGCGGGCCGCCGAGGACATTCGCCATGTAGTAGTTGATGATGCCCATCTGCGATTCCCACACGCGAATGCCGATGATGCCCAGCACGGATACGGAGACGATACCGGGGGCGTAAAAGATCACCCGCAGGGCGTCGCTCCCGAAAAAGCGATGCTTCAACCCGCTCGCCACCGTCAGCGCCAGCGACACGTTGATGCCGACGGTGATGACCATGAACTTCACCGTGTTGCCCAAAACCTGCCAAAAGACCTTATCTTTCAGCAACGCTTGATAATTCGCCAGCCCGACGAAATTCTGCTCTTTGAGCATGATCTTCCAGTCGTAGAGGCTGATTCGCAATCCTCCGATGATCGGGTAGAGGAGAAAAACCGCAAAGAAGATGAAATGAGGCAGAATGAAGAGATAATTGGGCAACTGCTCGCGCAGGGTCTTCCAACGCTTCTCATTAGCGGCTAGAGGGGCAGTTGATGTCGTCATTGCGCATCCTTTCTGATTGGGTTAAATACTCCGCAGACTGGGACTCACGTCAGATCCCAGCCTGCGGAGTCAGGAGGGAGTGTGCTATGGACGATCCAGGATCGCCTGGATCACCGCATTGCCTTCTTGAAGAGCCTTGGCCACGTCGACATCCGGGCCGGCGACTGCCGCGCTGATGGCGGTCTCATAGGCCGTCTGAATTTCGACGAACGATTTGTGGGAGAAATCCGTCCGGCCAATCTCGTTGAACTGCTTGGCCGCCATAGCGACCGATTCGATGGCCTGTACCTCTGGCATGGCCTGCACCGACTTCAACGCGGGAACCTGGCCCGAGGTCGCCCAGTAAGCGCCGTTCTCCAGCAGGAACTTGATCATCTTGTAGAGTTCGGGCCGCTTGTTATCCGGCACGCCCACCGGGATGGAGAAGACGTGCGAGTCGAACTTGACGGCCCGGTTGCCGTCCGGAGCCAGCGAGTTGAGGAAGCTGGGCTGCGTCACCGCGGCGACCTCCGGGCGGTCACGCATGTAGCCGCCGGTCCAGGTGCCTTCCCACCACATGGCGATGCCATTGGCTTCGTACATCTCGCCGCCATACGCCAGGCCGGGGATGCCGGGCGGGCAGACGTAGTACTTGTACATCAGGTCGTGCCAGAACTGAATGGCGGCAATCGATTCGGGACTGCCCAACAAGGCCGTCTTGCCGTCATCGCTGATCACGGCGCCGCCATACTGCCACAGCGAGGAGGGGACGGTGTAGCGCATCCACGTCCAATAGATCGCCCACACGACGACGTTGTCCTTGTCGAAGCCGGCTTCGTTCGGGTGCTTGCCGTTCTTATCGGTGGTGATCTTCTGCGCCCACTCGATAAACTCCGCCTGATTCTGCGGCAATTTGTTGGGGTCAAGCCCAGCGTCCTTGATGATCTTCGTGTTGACCCAGTTTAGCCAACCGTGGTTGTCGAACGGCACGGTCATCGTCTTGCCGTCGATGGTGATCTGGTCGATGAGCGACTCGTTGAATTGATCCTTGCCGATGCCCGAGGTGGTATAGAAGTCATCCATCGGCTGCACCAGACCCTCAGCCGTCATCTGCATCACCTCGGCGGCGTGGTAAATAACCATGTCGGGCGGGTTGCCGGCCATGACAGAGGTGGGGAACTTTTGGAAGAAAAGGTCCCACGCGATGCCCTGGGATTCGAAACACGCATCCGGGTTGGCTTCCTTGTACTTCTGGAGCATTTCGGCGAAGACGGCGCCATCTGACCCGGTGAGGCCGTGGTACAGGATCAACGGGTCGCTACAGGCGCCAAAGGCATTCACGACCGGGGTCGGCTCCGGCGTGGGGGCGTTCGGATCGACGGTCGGCACTGCGGTGGGTTGGGTCACGGCTGGTTCGGCCGGTTTAGTGGTCGGGGCAGGGGTAGCCTGACCGCAAGCCGCCAGCAGTATAGCGATAACGACGAACAGGCTGTTGGCCTTGAGAAAATCCCAACGGGAAGAAACTTTCTTGGCAGACATGAAAAACCTCCTTATGTATTTGAATAGAGCAAACTTGCCGAACACTGGTTTTTGTGCATCTTTGAGAAATACTCAGCCTTTGGATTTATAGACACCTCCCTTCTAATTTTTAATGGTTCACAAAAACCACCCTCGTCATGACAGTGGCTTACAAATTCGCTCAGGCCGACTCGCGCTCGATAAACCGGCACGGCACCTCGAAAACCTGTCGGGGCGCGTCGTCTCCCGCGTCGATGCGTTCGAAGAGCGCCTGCGCCAGTTTTTGTCCCATTTCAGCGGGATATTGGGCGATTGTGGTCAGCTTGGGCCGCACCCATTGGGCATCTGGAATGTCGTCGAAGCCGATGACGGCGATATCTTCAGGGACGCGGCAGCCCATCTCTTGGGCCGCCGCGATGGCGCCGATGGCGATGGTGTCATTCGCCGCAAACACGGCCGTCGGCGGTTCAGGCAACGCCAGCAGGGAACGGATAGCGCGTTTGCCGCTATCGACCGACCAATCGCCTTCTATGACGTACTCCGCCGGCACGCTCAGCCCGGCATCTTCCATAGCCTGTCGATAAGCGCCAGAGCGACGGATGATCACCGGAAACTTGCGGTCGGCGGTGATCATGGCGATGCGCTGATGTCCGCGCTGCTGGATCAACCAGCTCACGGCTTCGTAACTGGCCCTGGTGTCATTGGCATAGGCCACGTCGATATTGGGATGTTGGATGTGGTTGCCCACGGCGCCAATCGCTACCCCTGTGTTCACGATGAGGTTGTCGAGATCGTCGTCGTTCAAGTGGTAGGGGATGATGATGATGCCGTCCACCGGGCGGCGGGTAATGGATTCACAGAAAAGCAATTCCTTCTCGCGCATGTGGTCCGAGTTGGCGATCATGACATCGTAGCGGTGCTGGAAAGCCACATCTTGCACGGCGCGCACCATGGGGTGGTAGAAGGGGTTGGCAATGTCGGCGATCATGATGCCGATCATATGCGTTTTTTTGCCGCGCAAGCTCCGCGCGTACTGATTGGGGTGGTATCCTAGCTCTTTGACGACCGCCAGGATTTTTTCCCGGGTCTCCTCGCTGATGGGCACCTTGGAAGGCGCGGGGCTTAGCACGCGCGAGACAGTGCTTTGTGAGACGTTGGCGGCTCGCGCCACATCACGCATGGTCACGTGTTCCCGTTGGATGGAGGATTCTTTTGCCATAAGTGTCACCTGTGATTTCGATTGCGCGCAATCGTATGCGGTAATACTTATGATAGCATACGATTGCTACGATGTCAATACCCAATTCGAAAACTTCCTCACAAACACGTGATAACAGGCGCAAAAATATCGGCGGCTGTCTCAGCCGCCGATGTCGAAACTGTTGCGTTGCAGTTCGTTAAAAATTCGAGGTCGGCCTACTCGCCGGCATAGAAGATGCGATAGATTCTGCCTTCCCCGTCGTCCGACACGAACAGGCTGCCATCGGCGCCGGTCTGCGCGTCGACGGGCCGGCCTGTCAATTTACACCCGACAATGTACCAGTCATGACTCCACTGAAAAAACCACAAAGGACACGAAGTACACAAAGGGTTTTAAGGTTTGGATTAACAAAGTTACTATTTCTGCGGTTAATCACGAAATATATTTAGTCTTACTTGGAGTCCTTAGTGTCCTTCGTGGTTAAATGACCTTTTTTCAGGAGAGTCAGTCATTTACGGCTAAGATGTACCATCTTTTGACGTGCCGCTCGAGGGGTAGGTTGCCGGTTCACCTGCTGGTCACCAGGATCGCCAGTAAACCGATGGATATGAGAATGTAAGCTCTTTTCTTTTTCAGATTCTGACAATCAGATCACGAAATTTTTGCGCGAATTGACTTGTGAGAAAAACAAACATATACTGGTATGGGTTGACGCAACTCGCGCGTATTGGCATTGTGCTGCATTTCGACACTTCAGCAAAAGCATTGTTTTGACAATCTTATATGGATAGAACTCCGTATAAAATGTCAGAGGGCGCGCTTTTGCAGAAATATGTAGTGGGGGACCTAGGCGGAAGAAATACCGTGTAATACAGAGTTGGGCCGCTCACCGCAGAACATCAGAAAAGGAGCAGAAAAAATGAAGGAACTTCGTACCGAAATCGAGATTCAGACATCGCCTGAAAAGGTCTGGCAAATTCTCACTGACCTCGACAAGTGGCCAGAATGGAATCCATTCATTCGCCACGCCATTGGGAAAGCTCAAGTAGGCGAAGCTGTGGACATCACTTTCCAGTCAGCCTCAAAAGAGATGACCCTACACTGCACTGTCATCAAGGCAGAGCCGAACCGAGAGCTATGCTGGAAGTATCACGTCATTCTTCCTGGCCTGTTTAGAGGCGAACATAGTTTTACTATTGAACCGATGGGAGCAAATAAGGTTCGCTTCGTTGACCGAGAGATATTCAACGGCTTACTTGTCCCCCTACAAGCCAAAGATATTGATGTCAATTCAAGACTTGGCTTTGAAGAGATGGACAAAGCACTCAAAGCCAGAGCCGAGCAAGTTTAGGACCCCTGGGCTGTAGAATTGCTGGCGTTTTGCACTCGCGGGTAGCGGCCCAACATTGGCTCCAGCCGACGCCGCCCCTTGCGGCTTTAGCCGCGTGGTTTTGCCTACAAAGGGGTCTGCGGCGGGGTATGGTCCGGCAGGTGTGCTCTAGCAGGCCCGCCCAACATCCGCTTCAAGCCCGACGCGGCTACGCCGCCGGCAATCGGAGAGGAAACACGTCTCAAGGGGTCTGCACTGGAAGGTAGTGCGCCGCACCCGCCGCGCAGCTTAAGCCTGTCCGTTCGACGGAAAAAGGTTGTTCGTTCACCAACCCCTCATCATAGAGTGAGCGTGCGAAGATGCGCAGGCCGTTCCCGCTCTTCTCTGCTTCACTTCCGTCTGGATTGAAGATACGGAGACCAAAATCGCACGATGTGCTTTCCAGCGGACCGTACAGGATTCCGTCCGACCCTATGCCGTAGTTGCGGTGGCAAATCAAGCGCACAATATCCGGCGACAACGCGACGCTAAACGTTGCCGGATGCAAAACGATGTAATCGTTGCCCAGGGCGTGATATTTGCGATATTTCACCGACGACTCAAGTCTAGCGCGTTGATTTTGATGGGGTGTAGGGTGACGACGACGCGACGCTCGCCGGGACGATCCATCATTCGGACGTTTGCGCCATACTTGCGTCCCAGTTTGTCGGCGAAAGCATAGTCGTCATCGGGGTCAAGTTTGGCCCGCGCCCTGATCTCCAACGTGCGCCCGGGATTGGCCCGGTCAAGAATGAAGAGGGTGCATTTCGGGTGCGCCCGCAAGTTCTTGACCTTTTGCCGCGCAGTGTTTAGCGATAACCTCACCGTATCATCCTCGTCGAGCAGAAACCAGACAGCCGTTACTTGTGGATATCCATTCTGGCCGATGGTCGCCAGCATGGCAATATCCGACTTTAGCAAGTCACGATGCGTTTCGGGAAATGTCAGCATAGTCTTCTCCTGATACGTTGACATAGTTTTTGTGCGATCACATTTTTCAGTATAGGAAGTTTGCAAGATTAGTCAACGCGCACGCGCGAGATTTATGTCGAGGGTACGTGAGGGGAAAAAGTACGAAAAAGGTCAGTTTTGGTCATTTGGGGTCTTGACATTTTTTATTACTGATGTAGAATACTCTATATAACAGAGTGCTCTAAATTTATCAGGAGGATCTTATGAACATCACACCGAATGAAGCAGAAGAGGCGTTGGCAGCCATTCAACAGATAGAGCAGAAAACGCGCCACGCCATTGCCAGCAGCGGCAGCTACATCACGTTGATCGTCACCGGCATCGTCTGGCTGATCGGCTTTGTCTGCACCCAGTTCCTGCCGGAAATCAGCCCCTA
>DAOUAQ010000252.1:0-5220 GCA_034433375.1 Anaerolineae bacterium
ATGCGACAAACCACTTCTCCTTGAAAGTTAGTTGTTGGAACGTTGGAACGTTGAAACGGGTCTAATCCGCTGTTGCTGTTTGCGTTTTAGAACGTCGCGGCGTGCGGAAATCGTCAAACTGCAAAGCCAGCGTCTCCGGGAGCCGTCCCACGATGCGCGTGCCGGTCTCGCGGTATTCTTCCTTATCAATGAGGCCGCGTTCATGGAAAAGGCCAACCAGGTCCCCACGGTTGAAAGGGATGAGCACGTCGAGGCGCTGCATTTCGGCTTCCAGGACTTCTTCGATGTGTTGGAGCAGGCTATCTAAACCCTGTTTGGTCAACGCGGAAATGGCAACGCTGTCGGGCAGATCGCACAGCGCGGCGCAGGCGGCGTCGGGATCGGCGAGCCGGTCAATTTTGTTGAGCACGTTGATCACCGGAACGTCTGCCGCTTTGATCTCCTTGAGCGTGGCGTAGACGGCGCGCGCCTGGTCCAGGGCGTTCGGGTGGCTGGCGTCAATGATGTGCAGCAGCAGGTCGGCCTCGATGACCTCTTCCAACGTAGCGCGGAAGGCGGCGATCAAATCGGTGGGGAGCTTCTGGATGAACCCGACGGTGTCCGTCAACAGTACCACCGTCCCGCCCGGCAAATTGACGCGCCGCGTCGTCGGGTCGAGGGTGGCGAAGAGTTGGTCGGCGATGTAAACGTCCGCGCCGCTGAGGGTGTTGAGCAGCGTGGATTTGCCCGCGTTCGTGTAGCCGACCAGCGCGACGGTGGGCAAGCCACTGCGACGGCGCTGGCTGCGATGCCGTGCGCGTTGCGCGCGCACGTTGTCCAACTCACGCTTGATCTGAGTGATGCGGTGACGGATGATGTTGCGGTCCATTTCCAGCTTCGTCTCGCCGGGGCCGCGCACGCCGACGCCGCCGGTGCTGCCGCCGGCGCGCCCACCGGCCTGGCGGGTGAGCGCTTGCTGCGTCCACGTTTGCGTCAGGCGCGGCAGGCGATATTCGTACTGCGCCAGTTCCACCTGGAGCGCGCCTTCGCGGGTGTGCGCGTGCTGCGCGAAGATGTCCAGAATCAACCCGGTGCGATCCATCACCTTCACATCTTTGCCGAAAATCTTCTCCAGTTCCCGTTGGTGGCCCGGCGTCAATTCATCGTCAAAAACGACAACATCCACGCCGAGTTGTTGCGCGGATGCGGCAATCTCGGCGGCTTTGCCTTTGCCGATAAAAGTGGAAGCGTTGGGGCGCTCTAGCTTTTGGGTGGTCTGGCCGACGACTTCCAATCCGGCAGTATCGGCCAGGCGCTCTAACTCATTCAACGACTCTTCCGCCGGCCAGGCGGCCGGTTTGTATTTCCCGTCAGGAATGGTCTTCCATTCCACGCCCACCAAATAGGCTTTTTCGGGCGGGGCGATAGTCTCTTTGATAGATTCACGTTCAGGCATACTGTTCCATACTCCTTACTTCTTTTCGGCATGATAGCCGGAAATCAGAGATGGGCAAGGTGTATGAAAGCGGAAAGTTAGAAAATTCTGTGACCTATGCTAAAATGAGATTATCGCAAACTATGGAAACGATCATAGATTCTAACGTTTGGGACTCGGCTTTGCTTACGTTACCTTATACCCACATCCTGCAATCCTGGGTGTGGGGGGAACTGAAAGAAAGTCGTGGGTGGCGCCCGGTGCGTTTCTTGTGGCGCGCGGATGCTCGTGTGACGGCGGCAGCGCAGCTTCTCATCGTGCAGCGCGGCAGTCTGCGTCTGGGCTACGTTCCCAAGGGGCCGCTTGTGGATTGGACGGATACGCCGGTTGTGGATGAAGTTCTCGCGCAGTTGGCGGCGTATGCGCGGGACAGTGGCCTCTTGCTGTTGAAAATTGATCCCGACGTGCGCGCCGACACAGAGCAAGGGCAGGCGGTTGAAGCGCTCCTGGCTCAACGGCGCTGGCGCGCTTCTTTTGAACAGGTGCAGTTACGCAATACTATGACTTTGGATTTGCGCCCTGACCTGGATCAGCTTATGCGGCAGATGAAGCCCAAATGGCGCTACAATGTGCAATTGGCCGTGCGGAAGGGCGTGACGATCCGCGACGCCACCGTGGATGATCTGCCCATGGTGTACGCGATGTATGCGGAGACGGCGACGCGCGACAGTTTTGTGATCCGCGAAGAACTGTACTATCTGGATATGTGGCAGCGTTTTCTGCGCGCTGGTCTAGCGTGGGCGTTAATCGCCGAAGTGCGTGGCGCGCCTGTGGCGATGGCGATCATCTTCCATTTTGGAACGTGTGTGTGGTATATGTACGGTGCATCGCGCTCCGCGCAGCGCACGTTTATGGCGAGCCATCTGCTGCAATGGCACATCATTCGGCGCGCCAAAGAGTCCGGTTACACGCTCTATGACCTTTGGGGCGCGCCGGATACACTGGAGGCGGCCGATCCACGCTGGGGTCTTTATCGCTTCAAGGAAGGGTTCGGCGCGACGTTTGTTCCGCACATTGGGGCGTATGATTACACGCCAAACGTCTGGCTCTATCGCCTCTACGCCTTCTTGCGCCCGCGTGCGGTGGCGCTGGCCCATCGTCATTACTGGGCGCGGGTGCGCCGTGCCTGAGATTCATTGCTGATTTTGCATGTGCTGATTTGCGATTTTGATATTTGCTGATTCCTTGGGAGGTATCGTGCGAATTTTGGTGACGGGTGGGGCAGGCTTTTTGGGAAGCGTGCTGGCTAATGCTTTGGCGCGCCAGGGACATGAAGTCCTCGTCTTGGATGATCTCAGCTCAGGAGATCAAACGCGCCTGGATGCGCGGGTGTTCTTTCATCGCGGAGAAATCACGAACCGGCCAAAACTGTGGACGCTCTTGCAGGGCGTGCAGTGCGTGTACCATTTGGCGGCGCGCGCGTTGGTGGCGGAGTCAATCCTCTATCCCCGCGAATACAACGACGTGAACGTGGGCGGCACCGTCGCCCTGCTGGAAGCGATGCGCGACGTGGGCGTTCCGCGCCTGGTCTTCGCCTCGTCCGGCGCGATCTACGGCGCGCAGACGACGCAGCCTGTGTCCGAAATGGTGACGCCGCAGCCCCAATCGCCTTACGCAGTGAGCAAGCTCGCGGCGGAATACTACGTCCACACCATCGGATCGTTGTGGGGCACGACGACCGTGGCGCTGCGGATTTTCAACGCTTATGGTCCGGGTCAACCGCTGCTCCCGTCGCACTCGCCGGTAGTCTCGCGCTTCATCTACCAGGCCGTAGGCGGCGGCTCGTTGGTGATCTTCGGGAGCGGCGAACAGACGCGCGACTTTGTGTACGTGGATGACGTGGTACGCGCCTTGATTGCCGCTTCGACCGCGCCGGGCATTGACCGCCGCACCATCAACATTGGCAGCGGTGAAGAAACCTCGATCCTGGCGCTGGCGCAGCACGTGATCACGTTGACCGGCTCCTCAAGCAACATCATCAACAGCCCGGTGGAGAGCGGCGGGGTCACGCGGATGCGCTCCGACGTGAGCCTGGCGCGCCAACTTCTGGGCTACGAGCCGCAAGTGACGTTGAAAGAGGGCCTGCGGCGCACATTGGCGGAAGATCCGCGTTTTCGCCGGCGATAACAGACATTCAGACCTGACAGGTTTGCTGAAACCTGTCAGGTCTGATGAAAAGGAGGACTTATGTTAATCACACACGCTCGTGTCGCCACATTGGGCGATGATCCACAGCTACTTGAAGACGGCGCGCTGCTCATCCGCGACGGCAAAATAGCCGCGTTAGGGACGAGGGCGGCTTTGGCGGCGCAATATCCCGCCGAGGAACGCCTGGACGCAGGCGGGCAGCTCGCCCTACCCGCGCTGCTGTGCGGGCACACGCACTTCTACGGCGCGTTTGCGCGTGGCTGGGCCTATCCGGGACCGCCGGCCACGCGCTTCGGCGAAGTGCTGGAGCGGCTGTGGTGGCGGCTCGACAAAGGGCTAACGCCGGAAGACGTGCGCTATTCCGCGTTGGTGTGCCTGGCGGACGCCATCCGCCACGGCGCGACGACGCTCGTTGATCATCACGCCAGCCCCAACGCCATTGACGGCTCCCTCGATGTGCTTGCCGAGGCCGTCGAGCAGTCCGGTATCCGCGTGGCGCTGTGTTACGAAGTGACCGACCGGGACGGCCCCGCGCGCGCCGCGGCCGGCATCGCGGAGAACGTCCGCTTCCTGCGGCGGATGCGCGCGCGGCCCCACCCGCAGTTGGCCGCGACGTTTGGATTGCACGCCTCGCTGACGTTGAGCGACGCGACGTTAGCGGACGCGGTCACTGCCGCTGCCGGACTTGAGACGGGATTTCACATCCACGCGGCGGAAGGCATTGAGGACGTGGAAGACAGCCTGGCGAAATCCGGCCAGCGCGTCATCCACCGCCTGCGCGACGCCGGCATCCTGGGGCCGCGCTCCATCGTGGCGCACGCCGTCCACGTGGATGAACGCGAGATGGACATGCTCGCCGAAACGGGGACGTGGGTGACGCACCAACCGCGCTCGAACATGAACAACGCCGTCGGTTTTGCCCAGGTGGAGGCGATGTTGGCGCGCGGCGTTCGCGTGGCGTTGGGCAACGACGGTTTCAGCAACAACATGATCGCCGAGATGAAGATGGCCTACCTGGGACACAAACTGGCGCAGCGCGACCCGCGCGCGATGCCCGGCGACCTCGTGTTTCGGCTGGCCTACGACGCCAACGCGCAGCTTGCGCGCATCTTCTGGCCCGACCAGCCGTTGGGCGCGCTGACGCCCGGCGCGATGGCCGACATTATCCTCGTTGATTACCAGCCGACGACGCCGCTGACCGCGGGCAATCTCCCGTGGCACATCCTCTTCGGCTACGAAGCCTCGGCCATCACCACGACTATCAGCGCGGGGCGGCTCCTGATGCGCGATCGTCGGCTGCTCACCCTGGACGAAGCCGCCATCACGGCGCGTTCCCGCGCGTTGTCCGCGGCATTGTGGGGCCGGCTAGCGTAAAACGTAAAGCGTAAAACGTAAGGCGCCAAAACTTACGTTTTACGTTTAACGTTTTATAAACGTTCATTCATGAGTCTACTGCAAAAAGTCTTTCTTGACCGCCAAGACGCCAAGTTCGCCAAGAAAATCGAATAATTGATGAATAATTTCAAGAGATTTACCCGTTTTCACAAATTATCTTCATCTAACCATTAAAAAACCTTGGCGTTCTTGGCGACTTGGTG
>DAOUAQ010000253.1:0-11265 GCA_034433375.1 Anaerolineae bacterium
AAAATCTGTCCCTGGTTGGCCTCGCGCGTGACGAAACCGGTCACCTCCAGAATATAGGGCATCAGCGCGAGCGCCACCGATTGCGCCGGTTTGGTCAGCAGCGCGTTGACGCCGAAGAACGCGCCCTCGCGCCGCACGCCGGAGCGCAGCTCGTCCTCGTCGGCGACCTCGGCGAAGAGCACGTTGGTCAGCGTTTGCGGTCCCGCCAGGCCAAATCCGGCGAGCGCCAGACAAACGGGGATCAGTGACTTGGGCACCACCATAATCGCCACCAACGCGACCCCGGCGACCACCAGCAACGCCTGCTGCGCGCCGACGACGCCCAACTTGCGACGCAGTACCGCCGTCAGCGGCACGCCGATGATGAGTGGAATGAACAAACAGACAATCAAAATCATCGCACTCATCTGGAGCACGTAATCGGCGACATAGAACAGCGCGCCCAGGAGCAGCGCCTGCATCAGGATGGACATAAAGTTCTGCGCCACCAGGATGAGGAACGCGCGGCTGGTGAAGGTGTACTTAATCGCATCCTTCAGCTTGAGCGGTTTGTCCACCAGATGAAATTCGGGACGCTCGCGCACTCTGAGCGTGGTGATGATGATCATCGCCGCGCTGAAGAGGCCGACGACAATCATCGAGATTTGCAATGGCGCGAAAGACGGCGACGTGCCGGCCTTCGGGCGGAAGAAGTCGGGGATTACGAAGCCCAGAATCATCCCCAACAGGCCAAAGAGCGACGCCGAGATCTGCAACCCGTTGCGCTCCGCATCCGACTCGCTCACTTCGGGCAGCAGCGCCGAGTAGACCAGGCCAATGATCGTGTAAGCCGTATCGTAGAGCAGCATTGTCCCCAGCATCCAGGCGAAGAGCGTGCTCGAGCCGGCCCCGCGCGGCGCGAACCACACCAGGATGAACGTCAGCGCCAGGAACGGGGCCGTGTAGCGCATGTAAGGGATGCGCCGCCCCAACTTCGACTTGGTGCTGTCGGTGATGTAGCCGAACAGGGGGTCGTTGATCGCGTTCCAAATCGCGTAGACCGCCGAAGCGATGGCGATCCACCGCGCGCTCAGCCCCAGGTAATCCTGGTAGAAGATGGGCAGCAGCGCGCCATACGTCCCGGAGACGAAAGACGTCCCCAATGCCGCTATGCCCCAGATGACTTTGTAACTCAAACTTAATTTCACACCGCCATGTTGTGTTTCTTTTGTTACTTGTTCTGCCATCGCTAACCTCCTCATTCGCGGTTGAATTTTCCATCTTGTTTAGGACTTACGCAGTCCCCTGAGATTGGACGCTGATTTTCGCAGAGTCACGCAGATTTTCCTTAATTATCTGCGAAAATCAGCGTAAATCTGCGTCCAATGACTTTTCCACAATCAATAGTGCGTAAGTCCTGTTGTTTTGTCTCAAACAAACGATTCGATCCAGGTCGCCGGAATCTCTACGCCAAATCCAGGCGCGTCGTTTGGCACAAGGTAGCCGTCTTTCGCCACGGCGACGCCCGGCAGCCGCGCAGCCTCTTCCAACGGGACGCCGGGGGGCGAGCCGATGAAGTACTCGCACCAGGGCGCGGACGGTGTGGCGAAGGTGAAGTGTTGCCCATAAGCGGTAAGGCCACCGCCGTGCAGGATCACGCTCACGCCGCCAGCATCCGCCGCTGCTGCAATCTTCTGGCACGTGCTCATCCCACCTACCCAGTTGATATCGGGCTGCAAGATGTCCACCACCTGATGCCGGATCGCCCACTGGAACGGAACGTGCGTGTACCAGTGCTCGCCCGTCGCCAGGCCCTGCCAGGGGAGACGTTGGCGGAGCGCAATGTGCGCGTCGAAGTCTTCCGGGATCAGGCACTCTTCCATCCACTTGAGACGGTACGGGCGCAACGTTTCCGCCAGGCGCACGGTGTACTCCACGTCGAAGGCCATCCAGCAGTCGAGCATCAGGTCACTTTCATCGCCGATGATCTCACGCGCTTGGGCAACGAAGGCTTCGTTTTTGCGGATGCCGTCCAGCCCATCGGCGGGGCCGTAGGGGCAGGCCAGCTTGAAGGCAGTGAAGCCGAGTTCCTTGTACCAGTCCACGTCGTTGCCGGTGGCGTAGCAATAAATGCCCCTGCCCACAGGGTCACGCTCCTTCTGCGGGCCGCCAAGCAGCGCGTAGACCGGCTGTCCGAGCAGCTTGCCCTTGAGGTCCCACAGCGCCAGGTCAATACCACTGATGGCGTAGGAAGCCAATCCAACGGAACCATAGGGCTTGGTCATACGGAACATCATATCCGCCAGCTTTTCCAGCGCCATGCAGTCTTCGCCGATCAACTGTGAGGTCAGGTGTTCAACAACAGGCGTGAGTGCGCGGGCATAAGCCAACGTTGCCAGTCCCCACATCCCATCCTCCGCTGTCACTTTGACCCACGCGCCCTCCCAATGCGGCAGCCACAGGCGGCGATGGCGCTTCACTTTGGCGTAGCGCGACATCGGATTTGCCACTTCCGCCTCAACGGCCCATCCCGGGCGGCGGGGGGCGGTTTTCGGCGGCGGCTGCGGCACGTTCACTTTGACAATGTCAATGGCTTTGATTTTCATCCTGCTCCTTTACGCTGAAAATACCAAATGTAGGGCAAACTGTTAGTTTGCCCCTGCGCAAGCTGACAGCTTGCGCTACATTTTCATTCGAGCGCTTGTGGGCCTAATCTGGGCGATGGCCCTGTTTGACCCGCTCGACAAACTCATCCATCTCCATCGCCGCGATGCTTTGGCCGATCAACCCAAGCGGGAGATCGTCCAAGTTCCGAAAGCGCACACACGATTTGCCAATATCCATCCGCTTGCCGGTGGCCCGGTATGCAGCTTCGAAGGCCTGACGCGCTTCTGCATCAATGTAGACCCCGGTCAGATAAAGCGATAGATAGTTCTTTTGTGAAGCCAGCGCCGCGTACATCAGCGGCTTCCCATTGTAGGTGTCGGGATAGATGGACAGCGGCACCTGGTAGGTAATCATCCCCCAATTCATCGCCTCTTCATAGCCTGCGGGTAGATTCTCCAGAATCGTCGCGCGCACGGTTTCCACGATTGCGCGCCGTTCCGGCGACAATTCAGCCAGATATTCTTCAACCGTGATGACTTCTGAACGCATAGCTGTTTCTCCTTAATCTGTTGCTGAGATTTCTCTTGCATATTTCAGCAAACCCTCACACTCGTCGGTCAGTTTAGCGAGGCGATCCTCTTCATAATTCATCTCGTAGCCCCAGCAGGTGCTCAACACGTGCAGGATAAAAAGGGCGCTGGCGATGGTGTAGGTGCTCTCGCCCAAGCGCGCGGCGAAATATGCCACCGTGCCGTCGAGCATATCCCAGTGGAACACGTCGTCCTCGTCAATCACGTGGTTCTGGATGAAGCGCGCCGACTCCATAAACGGCGCGCCGATCACGCCCTGGGGATCAATGATCTTCCATTCTCCATCACTATGGCGCAGCATATTCTCGTGGTGCAAATCGCCGTGGAGCAAGTAGTGCGGTTCGTCGCCGGGGCAAATTTGGCGGAAGAGAACGGTGGTGGCGTCCATCAAGGCGATCATACGCGGGTCTGGCCGATACTGCGTGCGGGCAGCAGCGATAGCGTTGGTTATCCAATCCCCATAGTAGGGCAGACCGTGAGTTTTGTCGAGCGGAATTGGCAACCTGGCAACCACCTCAGCCCCAATCTCGAGCTGTTCGCGCTTATCGGGAACCTTGCGCAGGTGGTATCCCGGAACGATGCGTTCCAACAGGATGGCGGCGATTTCTTCGTCCGTGGCGAAACACGTGCAGGCGTGGCGGCCCGCATAGAGACGCAGAGCCGTCATCTCGGTGTAGCGTTCGGTGTGCGGGCCTTCGATTTTGAGCACGACGTCGCCATACAAGGCAGAGTGCGCGTAACAAACCAGGTTGATTGACAGGTTGTCCGCGGGTACACAGCCGGTCAGTTGCCACTGGTCTTCGCAGCGCGCTAACAGCGCCGGCAACCGCTCTACCCATCCCGGGCCGGCATCGCCAAATTGGCGCGCCGCTTTACGAAGAAAATATGCTGGTATTTGCACGATGATGATCTCCTTATCCGGCCAAAGCTTTTTCTAAGTCGCGCGCCAACTGTTCCAGATTAGGCGGTTTGAGCGTCCAGCCGACGACGTTGGCGGAAACAGACTCGCGGGTTTCCTGGCTTAACGGATGCCCGGTCAGCATCAGCACCTTGAGCGCGGGGTTGAGCGCCTGCAGCGCGCGCACCAGTTCCAGGCCGCCCATCGCCGGCATGACCCAATCACTCAGCACCAGAGCGATATCGCCAGCGCGCGCTGCGTACAGCGCCAGCGCCTCTTGACCGTTAGTCGCTTCGAGCACACGGTAGCCCAACAGGTCCAGCGCATCCACCAATGCAGCGCGCACGATGGCATCGTCTTCAACGATGAGCAGCGTCTCACCATGACCGTAAACGATCTCGGAGGAAGGAGAGGCTACAGGCTGCGGTTGAGGCGTTTGCAGCGCCGGCCAATAGAGGCGGAACGTCGTCCCTTTGCCGACTTGTGTTTCCACGGCAATGTGTCCATTGTGCTGGTTGACGAGACCGTACACCTGTGCCAACCCCAACCCGTGTCCCAACGGCGCGCGCGTGGTGAAAAATGGCTCGAAGATGTGCGGCAGCGCCTCTGCGGGAATCCCTGTGCCGGTATCGGCCACCGCAATTTCCACCCATTCGCCGCCGAAAACCAGGCCACAATCCACACAGTTGATCTGCTGCCCCGAAATTCTCGCCAGTGAGATATGGAGTTCTCCGCCGTTCGGCATGGCGTCTCGCGCATTAAGCGCCAGGTTCACCACCACCTGTTGGATGCGTGTAGGGTCGGCCAGGATGAGGTGATCGCCGGCATCAAGGGTCAGGTCAATCTGGATGTTTTCGGGGAGCGTGCGCTGCAACAACTTGACCACTTCCTTCAGAAACGAATCCAGCAACAGCGGTTGGCGCTCCAACACCGCGCGGCGGCCAAAATCGAGGATTTGCTGCACCAGGTCTGCCGCGCGGGCGGTCTGTTGGGCGATAATCTCCAGACGTTGGCGGAACTGCGGCGGCAGTTCAGCGCGCAGCGACATCTGCGTATACAGGACGATGGAGGCCAGGATATTGTTGAAGTCGTGCGCGATGCCGGCGGCCAGTTGCCCAACGGCGGCCATGCGTTCCTGATGCATCATGCGCTCTTGTGTCTCCCGCAGTTCTGCCAGCGTTTCCTCCAGGCGGCGGTTGCTCTCGCGCAGGGCCTCTTCCGCCTGCTTGCGCTCGGTGATGTCGAGCAGGATACCAATGGAAGCGCGTGAATGGCCGCTTTCATCGGGGATTTCGACCGCGGCATCCATCACCCAACGGATCTGCCCATCGCGGGTGCGAATGCAGTCGTCGCTTTTCCATACATCAAGCTGTCCGGTGCGCGCGAGGGTGGCTGCCTCGTCGCGGTCAAATTCGGCGGCTTTGTCCAACATAACTGATTTCTGCACAAGTGCGCGCCATAACTGCGGGGTCATCTCTTCCGGCTCAAAGCCAGTCAATGCGCGGATTCCCTCGCCCATAAACGGGTAAGCGTTGGGAGAGTAAGTCTGATAATATGGCACAGCGCCAAGCGCCTCAATCGCCCGGCGATAGAGGGCCTCAGAGCGACGCAGCGCCTCTTCTGCCAGACGACGCTCGGTCACATCGTGGACAATGGCGTAGTATACGTTCTGACCTTTCATTTGAATCGGACCACTGTACACTTCCACATCGCGGATGGCGCCATCGGCCCGGCGGTGCTTGAACAAATAGTAGCTGCGCCCTTCACGGTGAACGGCTTCTATCTCGCGCGCGACTTCCGCAGGTGTTAAGGGATCAATATCGGGCAGGTGCTTTTTACCCACCTCATCACGCGACCACCCATAATAAGCGCAAGCCGCCGGATTCGCATCCAGAATTCTTCCCCCTTGTCGGTCGTAGATCAACATCACCGCGCGGTTATCCTCGAAAAGGCTTCGGTAGCGCGCTTCACTTTCCTCCAGTGCCCGTTCGGCCTGCTTGCGAGCAGTGATGTCGCGCGCTGCCGCGTAGATGAGCTTGCCGCGCGGCGACGAGTGCCACTCCATCCAGCGATAGCTGCCGTCCTTGCAGCGATAGCGGTTCTCAAAATTTAACACTTCGTGCTGTTGATCCAGTTGCGAGATGGCGGCGAGGGTATCTTCCATATCATCGGGATGCACAAAGTCGAGAAAACGCCGCCCCTCCAGTTCGGCCAGCGGATAGCCGAGTATCTTTTCCCATTCGGGGTTCAAACGGAGAAAATGGCCTTCGATATCGGCGATGCACAGCAAATCCAGGCTGAGAGTGAAGTAACGATCCAGTTCTTCGGTCTTCTGATGCAGTATGGACTCTGCTTGTTGGCGCGCGGTGATGTCGCGGATGGCCGCGATATGCACCAGGCGTCCTTTCCAGTTGAAAAAGCGCCCCGTGATTTCGACCGGAAAGACAGTCCCGTCGCACGTGCGATGGAATCGCAAGGGAATGACGATCACCTGCTCTGTAACGATCGGCGTTGTCTGCGTGACTTTGCGAGTATCTTCCGGTTCAGCCGATAGATCGGTGTTGTATTTGGTCAGCAGTTCCTCGCGGCTGTAGCCATACAGCGTTACCGCAGCAGCGTTAGCTTCCAGGATTTGCCCGGTGGCATTGTCAATCAAGAAAATGGCGTCGGATTCCGCCTCAAACAGTTGGCGATAGCGTTCCTCGCTCTCACGCAACGATGCAAGCGCAGCGTCACGCCGCTGCAAAACCATGAGTAGCGCCCCGATGGTCAGAGCGAGACTGAGCATCATGCCTATCCAGCCGATCATGGGAGGGATAACAAACAACAGCGGCGGCGCGTAAGGGCCAGAAGCCAGGAATACCATCGCTAACCCGGCCACGCTACAAGCCGCGACGTGAATCAGCGCGGCGCGTGTGCCGAGGAGTAAGCCGGTGATGACGGCTCCCGCAACGTAGAAAGCCACCGCGACGCTTCTCATGCCGCCGGCAAAGGGCAAGTAAAGGGTAAAGGCCACCCATAACGCAACGATGAAGAGCACGCCTGCGAACTGCACGCGACCCCGCTGCATCAAACCATAAGCAACGCCGATTGTGATTAGAAGCAGCGGAATGCCAAGCAGGAAGTAAACTCTCTCGGCGAAATCGAGCCGAATGAGAATACCTTCTAATAAGATGAAGAACACTGCTGCGGAGATGAGCAGCTTGTGCAATACACTCGCTGTGCGCGTCTTATCCACATCATCTTCAAACAACGGCGGCGCTAAAATTCTCCGAATATGTGACTCCATCATTCTCCTCCCACGATAAACGAGCAACGCTGTTGATTGAGCAGCGCTATCCGAGGCGCAGCGGTCAAGGAATCCCGGCCATGATTGCCGCCGCGCTCTCCACGTCGCCGGCGATGAGCGCGGCGAAAGCCTCATCCAGGCGCGCGTTGACGGCGACATCCCTGACGTATTCCCGCCGCAGGTTGAACAACTGCAACGGCAAACGCAGGTCCTCGGCGGTGAAGGTGAAAGCCCCCTCAGGCATAGTCCGTCGGGCCTCCTGCACCATTTCCAGGTAACGGTAGCCAAACTCTTCGGTCGGCTCGATGATGGTGCCCTCCCCATAATCGTTCCACGTGATGAGCTGGATCACGTCCGGGTTGTGGCTCAGCGCCAGGTCGAGGGTGAAGCGGAACGTTTCGCCGTCCCGCGCATCCAGATAGCCATAGCCCGCACTGACACCGGCCTCTTTGTAGATGTCGTGGAATTGCGGAAAAGCTCCACCCATCATGTAAGGATCGGCGGACACTTTAGCGTAGAATTGGTTCAGATAATTCTCCAATGCGGTCTGGGTCAGCACACCGTCTTTCGACGCCTCCATCGGCGGCCATGGATAACCTGTCAGCGCGACTGTACTGAGGCTCTTGTTTAGTGTGATGAAGGCCGGCTGCACATCCAGTACCGAAAACAACTTCTCCCAGTCCGTCGTGTTTTTGTAATACTGCGGACCAAACGTCAGCAACACGGGCCGTCCGCCGGTCTTGAGATAAACGTCGTCGCCGAACCACGTCTCCTGCAGATAGCGCATGACGTCCTGCCCGTGGGTATAAACGTCGGCCATCGCCAGGTGTTTGTTATCAACCATGTGCTTGATGGTTTGATCCTCATAACAAATGGCGAATTGTAATCCGGCCTTCTTCACGTACTCGAACAGCTTGCCGGTCGCCTTGTTGAGCACGCCATAATCCCAAAAATCCTCAATCCCGTACCAGTCCACAATCACGCCGTCAATCCCGCTCAACTTCATCAGCAGAACCTGATACTCCAACACCGCGCCATCCGCCGAATCGTACGGGCCGGTCAGCGGCATATAGTGCGCCGCGATTTGGGGCCGGCCATTCTCGTCCGTCTGCGCCGGATTGAAGTGATTCATCGTCCAGTGCCAGCCCCAATACCCGCTGACGTCGGGGGTCTGATACCAGGGCATATAATGCGCCATCAACAAGGGACGCGCTGCCCTTTCGGGCGGAGCCGTGGTGGGCGTGGGAACGGTCGTCGCGGTGGGCGGCGGCGTTTCCGTGACGGGAACGGGTGTCGCTGTCTTCGCGCAACCGACCAGCAACAACAGCAAAAGCATAACAGCGAGGCTCGATGGTTTCAACATACTTATCATGCATCCTCCTCAGATAGCTTGTTTTCGAGCGAATTGGCAACTCACCCTACGACATTTCGTGCGACGTCTGGTCAATAACTATTGACATAAGTTTACACCACAAATCCAAGAGTGCATATCCGGCAGTTGTCATCGGCACGTTTCAGAACGAGTGCGAGCCAACAGTTTTCCTCAAAATGCACTCTTGCCCTTCGCCGCACGGCGGTTATACTATGACCGCAACAGATTGACAGACGTTCTAACTTGCAACTCGTAACTCGCAACTCATAACTACCGATGATATGGCAGCGCTGCGCTCTGATCCTGGGAATGGCGTGCATCCTGCTTGGATGCAGCCTGTTCGCGTCTCCCGCGCCCTCCACCATCCCGGAACGAACGCTCACCCGCGCGCCGGAGACACCCTCTTCAACGGCGACGGCGCATCCCCCTGCCGCGCCTGCCCCCGATCCATGCCCGGCGCGGCGCGACATCGCGTTCCCGGCGCGCCCGGCAGTTTTCGCCGACTACGCCGAGACGGTGCGCATTTACCTGGCCGCGGGCGGCGACCCTCGGCGCATCCCCACGCTTCTCAACGACTGGCAAGCAAGAACCACCACCGGCGCAACACTCGCGCGCGCCGATCTCAACGGCGACGGCGTCACGGATAGCATCGTCGCCTTCATCAACCCGGCGACGGCGAGCTATCCGCCAGAAGCGCTGTTGGCGATCTACACCTGCCGCGAGGGGACAGTGCGCTTCTTGTACACTTACAGACCGGGCGCGTGGTTCGGCCTCAACCTGGTCGGCGCGGCGGATGTGACGCAGGACGGGCTGGCAGACCTGATCTTCGCCGAAGTCTCGTGCGGCGCGAACACCTGCTGGCACACCCTGCGCGTCTGGTCGTGGGCCGGCAAGGACTTCCAGGAGCGCATGGGCGGCGAATTCTCGTTCCCCTACGCCGATTTTGCGCTGGCAGATGGGCGCATCCTCGTTGGAAGTGAGGGCATCGGTTCCGCGGACGCCGGCCCGCAGCGCCCGGTGACGACCACGCTGGCCTGGGATAGCGCCCTGGCAAACCACGGCGCTATCACCGTCACGGCGACCGTCGCCGGGCCGGCGATCTTCCGCTATCACGTCTTCCGCGATGGCGACGAAGCGCTGTTCGGCGGAAAATACGCGCACGCGCTCGACGCCTACCTGCGCGTGCGCAACAACAAAACATTGAAAGCCTGGGCGGTAGCCGTCAGCCGCGACGAAGAAGAACACTGGTTCACTGCTCTTGCCGACTGGCGCTTGCTCCTGGTAGAATTGCAATTGCAGAATATGCCAAATGCCCAAACCTATCACGCCGCATTGACCGAAGATTTCCCGCCAGGCATTGCCGGACACGCCGTTGCCGCGCTGGCGCAACGCTTCTGGGACAACTACACCGTCCACGGCGATATGGCGCTTGCCTGCGCCGAAGCGATCCGCGCGCCTGAGGCTCTAGATGTGCTGGATTTTCTCAACACCTTCGGCTACGCCAACCCAACGTACACCTGGGACGATCTATGCCCATTCACAATAGAAGCAATCAGCGATTAGCAATCAGCCATCAGCCATCAGCCATCAGCTTTCTGGCTGACCGCTGATAGCTGAAAGCTGACCGCTAACAGGAGATATATGCCGCACGATACATTTGACCAACAACTTAAGGAACTGCCGGCCTTTCGCGCCTTGTTGCGCGCGGTGGAGGTGGACTTCTACGCCGATTTGCCGCTGCCCGCGCCGGTGCTCGACCTGGGCTGCGGCGACGGGCATTTCGCATCGGTGGGTTTTACGCACAAGTTGGATATTGGACTCGATCCGTGGTTGGGACCGCTGCGTGAGGCGCGCACCCGCGACGTGTACCGCATCCTCACCCACGCTGACGGCGCGCGGATGCCGTTCCCGGACGCGCACTTCGCCACCGTCATCAGCAACTCCGTGCTGGAACACATCCCCGACGTGGAGCCGGTGGTGCGTGAAGTCGCGCGCGTACTGCAACCGGGCGGCGTCTTCTACTTCTGTGTGCCGGGGCCAAACTTCCGGCAATTCCTCTCCGTAGCGCAGGCGCTGGACGCGCTGCGCCTGCGCGGGCTGGCGGAAGCCTATCGCCGCCTCTTCGACCGCATCTCCCGTCACCGCTACTACAACACGCCCGCAGAATGGAGCGACCGCCTTACCCGCGCCGGACTGACCGTGGAACGCTGGTGGGGCTACTTCTCCCCGGCGGCGCTGGCGGCGCTGGAATGGGGACATCCGCTCGGCTTGCCCTCTGTCCTGGCGAAAAAACTCACCGGACGCTGGCTGCTTGTCCCCACCCGCTGGAATCTGGCCCTCACCGCGGCTATTTTGCGCCGTTACTATGAGGAACCGCTGCCAGAACAAGGCGCATACCTCTTCTTCATCGCCCGCAAGCTGTAAAAGATGCAAGAGGCAAGAAGCAAGAAGCAAGAGGCAAGAAGCAAGAGGCAAGAACGGAAATCCTGCCCCCTGCCCCCTGCCTCCTGCCCCCTGCCCCCTGCCTCCT
>DAOUAQ010000254.1:0-7635 GCA_034433375.1 Anaerolineae bacterium
CCGGCGTGGTTCCCGGCGCGGTCTACGGCGATGAAGTTCATGCCGCTCAGGTAACGCCCGCCCAGGTCGTTCAGGTCCGCCATCGCCCGCTGACCGGCCTCTGTAACCGAAAACCCCATCTTCATGTAAAACACGACGCTGTGCGCCGTCGCTGCGCGGATCGCCATCTCGCCGGTGCCGGTGCAGGCCGCCGCGCCGTAACGGTTGTCGGCATACAGCCCCGCGCCGACAATCGGCGAGTCGCCGACGCGACCGGGGTACTTCCACGCCCACCCGCTCGTGCTCACGCCCACAGCGAGGTTGCCCCGCGCGTCCTGGGCAATGAAGTTGGTCGTGCCGCGTGTTCTTTCAGGATCGGTGGCGATTTCGACGTAGCGCCACAAGTCCGGTTGCTCGGCGAGATGCGCCAACACGTCGGGCGGTACGTCCTCACGCAGGCGCTTCTCCCACGTCTCGCGGGCCGGCTCGGTAAGCAGATCGCGTCGCTCGAAGCCCATCTCCGCTGCAAAGCGCGCCGCGCCCTCCCCCACGAGAAACACGTGCGGCAGCTTCTCCAACACCTTGCGCGCCACCGAAATCGGGTAAGGATAGCCCTTGAGCGCGCCCACCGCCCCGCTGGTCAGATCGCTGCCATCCATGATCGCCGCGTCCAGATCGACCTCGCCGAGCAGATTCGGATAGCCGCCGTAGCCCACCGAATGATCGTCGGGGTTCGCCTCGACTAACCGTATCCCCGCTTCGACGGCATCCATCGCCGATCCGCCATCCCGCAACACCCGCATCGCCGCCTCGATGCCCACCCTGCCGTTCTGACTCGCAATTACAAGCATCTACATATCCTCTGGTAGTAAACCACAGAGACACAGAGAACACAGAGAAAAAATCTTAAAAAGCTCTGTGAACTCTGTGTCTCTGTGTTAAATCAGTACGCTTTACCGAAGATTGCGACTTCGGTGGCGGGTTTGCCGGTGTAGACGCACGTTCCAGCGCCGCCGGGCTGCTCGGTGGGGATGCAGCGGACGGTGGCCTTCGTTTCCTCTTTGATGCGCGCCTCGTCCCCGGCGTCGCCGGCCCACCACGCGCGGGCAAAGCCGGTCTCCACGGCCTCTTTGAGTTCGTCGTAGGTGCGCACGTCGCGGGTGTGGCTCTCGCGGAAGTCGAGCGCCTTCTGGAAGATCGCCTGCTGGATCGTCGCCAGCAGCCCGGCGACCGTCGTTTCCAGGCCGTCCCACGAGGCCGAGGTCTTGCCCTCGCGCCCGGGGATGTCGCGCCGGGCGAGCATCACCTGCCGGTTCGCCACGTCGCGCGGCCCGATCTCGATGCGCAACGGGACGCCGCGCATCTCCCAATCGTTGAACTTCCACCCGGCGGTGAACCCCTCGCGGACATCCAACTCGACACGGACCGTGTCTTTCAACCGGGCGTAAAGGTCACGCGCCGCCTCCAGCACCGCCGCGCGCTCCTCGTCCTTGCGCCAGATCGGCACGATGACCACCTGGATCGGCGCGAGGCGCGGCGGCAGCACGAGGCCCTGGTCATCGCCGTGCGTCATCACGATCGCGCCGACCATGCGCGTGCTCAGTCCCCAGGATGTCGTCCACACGAGCTGTTGCGCGTTGTTCTCGTCGAGGAATTTGATGTCGAACGCGCGCGCGAAGTTCTGCCCCAGGAAGTGGCTGGTGCCGGATTGCAGCGCCTTGCCATCCTTCATCATCGCCTCGATCGTGTAGCTGGCGACGGCCCCGGCGAACTTCTCGCTCTCGCTCTTGCGACCGGGGAGCACGGGGATCGCGGCCTCGTTCATCGCAAAATCCGCGTAGACGCCGAGCATCCGCAGCGTCTCTTCCATCGCCTCGTCGCGCGTCGCGTGCGCGGTGTGGCCTTCCTGCCAGAGGAACTCCGTCGTGCGCAGGAACAGGCGCGTCCGCATCTCCCAGCGCACCACGTTGGCCCATTGGTTGATGAGCAGCGGCAGGTCGCGGTACGACTGAATCCACTTGGCATACATGTGCCCGATGATCGTCTCCGACGTGGGGCGCACGATCAGCCGCTCCTCCAATTCGGCGCCTCCGCCAATGGTGACGACCGCCAGCTCCGGCGAGAAGCCCTCCACGTGCTCGGCCTCCTTCTGCAAGAAGCTCTCCGGGATGAAGAGCGGGAAGTAGGCGTTGACGTGCCCCGTCGCCTTGAAGCGGCGATCCAGCGCATCGCGGATGTTCTCCCACAGCGTGTAGCCGTAGGGTTTGATGACCATACACCCACGCACGGGCGAATAATCCGCCAAATCCGCCTTCTGCACGATCTCGTTATACCACTTGGAAAAGTCCTCGTTTTGCGAAGTCAAAAAATCTGCCATGATGCTCCCTCGTTCTTGAGAAATAGTCGAAAGTCAAATGTCGAAAGTCTAAAGTCAAAAATCCGTTGAAATCCGTTCAATCCGTTGACATAAAACTCGTTATATGTCCGGTCCAAAGCGGCGGTAGTTCACCGTGAGCTTGTCCATGATCGCCTGCTCCAGGTCGATGCCGGTGAGGTAGGCCAGTTGCAGCAGATAGAGCGCAACGTCCGCCAGTTCCTCGGCGAGCGCCTCGGGGACGGCCGCCTCGCCCCACTGGAAATGCTCTAGCACCTCCGCCGCCTCCAGTGACAGCGAAATGGCGATATTGCGCGGCGACTGCGCAAACGGTGAGTCTTCGCGGTACCAGCCCATCGCCCCGACGAAGGCGTTCATTGCATCGGTCAGTTCTGCGAGTGTCATAAGGAGCGAGTATACAGCGGAACGAGGAGAGGGCAACTGATAGGGCTTTATCATTCTCGTCACCCTCATTCTGCTTCGAGCGGATCGTCAGATATTCTGCTTCGAGCGGATCGTCAGATCCGCGTTTTGTGCCCTATCTCAACTTGAAACGGGGAACTGACGTTCCCCTCGAAGCAAGAATGATAAGACCCTGGAGTAACTGACGAGACAGTCGTACTTAAAAGGCTTTTATGATACAATACAAAATGAGCTATCGGGAGGTGAAAATGCACACAACGATCTTTTACTATACCGGAACAGGAAATTCACTGTGGGTGGCGCGCGAACTTGCCGACCGGTTGGGGGAGACAAAACTCGTTGCCATTGCCAATCACCGAGACGGACTTGAGACCATCGCTTCGAAAACCATCGGATTGGTCTTTCCGGTCCACATGTGGGGCGTTCCTGCCCCTGTCGTGCGCTTTGTGAAGACGTTGAGTCGCCTGCAGCCGGACTATGTCTTCGCCGTGGCCGTCAACGGCAGCCAAGTCGCCGATACGTTGGTGCAGTTGAAGAAGCTCTTGGCGGAAAACGACCTCACGCTGGCGGCGGGGTTTGGCGTTGTGTTGCCTTCCAACTACACGCCGTTCGGCGGCCCAGGTCCACAGGAAGAACAAAACAGACGTTTCAAACTCGCCGAGGAAAAGATTGCCTATATCGTGGACAGGCTCAGGGAAAAGGCCACCTTGCCGGTTGAAAAAGGCTCGTTCGGGCAGAGTATACTGTCGGCCACCGTGTATAAATTGAGTTACTTCCGCATACCCCAAATGGACGAACAATTCTGGGCGGACGAGAAATGCAATCATTGCGGAATTTGCTACAAAGTCTGCCCTGCCGAAAATATCACCATGCGAGAAGGAAAACCCACCTGGAATCACAAGTGCGAGCAATGTTTTGCCTGTCTACAGTGGTGCCCGCAACAGGCTATCCAATTCGGGAAGAATACAGCACAACGTGAGCGGTATCACCATCCTGAGGTTTTGTTGAAGGATGTCATCCTGCGGTAAGTAAAAGCCGCTTAGTGCCTTATCATGCTCGCTCCGAGGGGAACGTCAGTTCATGCTCGCTCCGAGGGGAACGTCAGTTCCCCGTTTCAAGCCGGGATAGATCATAAACCGCGGATCTGACGATCCGCTCGAAGCAAAATGAGCAACTGCGACGAGAATGACAAAGCCCCGAAAAACCGTCCCACTTCGATTGACAAAAATCGCACTCGCGCTACAATGAGAACGTAATTCTCAGGAGGTCAAGCTGTGAGCAGGTTCAAGTATTTCACCTATATCGCCCAAGTGCCCGACGGTGGTTCGGGTGTCTTGCCTTGTCGCAGTGCGCCTCTCGGAAGGTTAAAATAAGCTAACCATAAGAACAAAAGGCCGTGGGCGTCTGCGATGTCCACGGCCTTTTTATTTTCTGTGCGCTTTTCGCGCTTCGAAGGCCGGGGGCCCCACCACCGGCCTTTTTTATTTGCACATCCGGGAAATTCACAACAAACACAACGACTATCCGACTAACGACTATCTGACTATTTTGAAGGAGGAAACTATGTCTGCGCAATCGTATCAAAACTATATCTATCGCCCGGCGCGCATGGAGGACGTCGAAGCGGTGACCGACCTGTTCAACGTCTGCTCTATGGAGGAAGTCGGGGCGGCGCAATTCGTCGTCGAAGACAATCGCACCTGGTGGCAGTCGCCGGGAGTCAACCTGGAGACCGACACGCACGCCGTTGTCGCACCCGACGGCGCGCTCATCGGCTATGCCGATATATGGGACGTCGAACCCCACGTTCGACTCCACGGCTGGGCGCGGGTGCATCCCGATTACCGGCACAACGGCATCGGCGCGCATCTCGCACATTGGCTAGAGGTTCGCGCCAGGGAATCCATCCCCAAAGCGCCTGCCGATGCGCGCGTGGCGCTGCTTCAAGGCGTCATCACGCATGACGAGGTGAGCCAGGCGCTTCTGCGCGATCAGGGGTATCAGCTCGTGCGCTACTTCTTCCGCATGGCCATCGAGCTGGACGCGCCGCCGCCAGAACCCATCCTGCCAGAAGGCATCACGATCCGCCCCTTCATCCGGGGACAAGAAGAGCGCGCGTTGATCGAAGCCGACCGTGAAGCGTTCAGAGATCACTGGGGCTACGTCGAATACCCTTTCGAGGAAGAATTCGCGCGTTGGATGCACCGGATCGACAACGACCCGGACTACGATCCGTCGCTGTGGTTCGTCGCGGTGGCTGGCGACCAGATCGCCGGCATGTCGCTCTGCTCACCCAAGACGACCGAAGACCCGGATATGGCCTGGGTCAATGTCCTGGGCGTCCGGCGTCCCTGGCGACGGCGCGGCGTGGCGCTGGCCCTGCTGCATCACACCTTCGGCGAGTTCTACCGGCGCGGGAAACGCCGCGTAGGGTTAGGCGTGGACGCGAGCAGCCTGACCGGCGCGTTGGACCTGTACAAAAAAGCCGGGATGCGCCCGGTACGCCAGTACGCCAACTTCGAGAAGGAGCTGCGCCCTGGCGTCGAATTGAGCACGCAAACTTTGGATCCAGCTTGCGCGGGATCATAATCCCGCGCTGCCGTGGCAACGGCGGATTGTGATCCGCCGGAAGCGTTTAACAAGATAATTTTCGGATAAGATTAAACGAAAGAGGAACCGACAATGATCGCTTTACAAGAAAAGACAAACCCAATAACCGTTCTCGACACACCCGCTATCGACGGCCTGGTCTTCCGTGGCTTCCGTGGCCCGGAGGATTATCCAGCCATGGTCGCCGTCATCCAGGGCAGCAAAGAGGCCGATCAAGTCGAGCGCGCGACGACGGTAGAGGACATCGCCCGCGATTACGCTCACCTGGTCAACAGCGATCCGTACCGAGACATGCTGTTCGTGGAGATGCACGGCGAGGTCGTCGGCTACAGCCGCGTGTACTGGCTGGGACTGGACGACGGCACATACTCCTACGGGCACTTTGCTGCTCTGCTACCGGCATGGCGCGGTCTGGGAATCCGCCGTGCAATGCTGCATCACAACGAGCAACGGTTACGGGAAATCGCCGCAGTCCACATCAACAACAATGGGCACAATTGCGCAGGCCGTCATTTCGAATGTTGGGTCAGCGACACTGAAACCGACTGGCGCGCGCTTTTGGCAGACGAAGGCTACACCCCCGTGCGTTATGGTTATCTCATGGTGCGTCCTGATCTGGAAAACATTCCCGATCTGCCCCTGCCCGCAGGACTGGAAGTGCGTCCGGTACGTCCAGAGGACTACTGGACCATCTGGTACGCTGCCAAAGAAGCCTTCCGCGACCACTGGGGCTACAACGAGGATGAGTGGGCCGACACGAACTTCGAGAACTGGCAGGAAAGCCACATCTTCACGCCGGAAATCTGGCAGGTGGCCTGGGCTGGGGATGAAGTCGCCGGCATGGTGCTGAACTTCATCGATCACAAAGAAAACGCGGCCTATCATCGCTTGCGCGGCTACACAGAGACGATCTGCGTGCGCCGTCCCTGGCGGCGGCACGGGCTGGCGCGCGCGTTGATCGCCCGCAGCCTCGCCGTCCTGAAAACACAGGGAATGACCGAAGCCGCACTCGGCGTGGACGCGCAGAACCCGAACGGCGCATTGCAACTCTACAAGAGTATGGGCTTCAGTCCAGTGAAAGAGGACTCGGCTTTCCGCAAATCGCTATAGCAAGCACATTCCACTTCTTCCCCATCCACCAGAAGAATGACTGCGGCGGTTTTTACCGCCGCAGTCATCCCTGATGAGCAAAAATTCCCTATTGACAGCCCCCGACATCCATGCTATAGTTGAATCAACTGGTCAGACCACTTACCATTAGGTAATGACCACGTAACAACGGGACTATCCGACTAACGACTACAAGACTATCCAGGAGAAACTGACTATGATCAACCATACCTGGTCCGCGCCGCAACGCCCGGCGATCTACGCCGAACAGGCTCTCATCAACGCCATCCTCGACGGCGCGTACCCGCCCGGCAGCGCGCTCCCCGCCGAACGCGAGCTGGCCGAACAGCTCGGCGTGACGCGCCCTACCCTGCGTGAGGCGCTACAGCGCATGGAGCGCGACGGCTGGATCAGCATCCAGCAAGGCAAGTCCACGCTGGTGCGCGACATCTGGACCGAGGGCGGCCTCAATGTGCTCAGTTCGCTGGCGCGGTATGGCAACCAGGGCTTCGAGAGCCACATCCCCTTCGCCTTCATCCCACGGCTGTTGGAGGTGCGGCTGGCGCTTGCCCCGGCTTACGCGCGCGCCGCGGTTGCCTGCGACGACAGCCACACCCTCATCGCCTACCTGAGCGCCCCACCCGCCCCCGACGACACGCCTGCAATTTACGCCAACTACGACTGGCAATTGCATCACCGGCTCACGGTGGCATCGTGCAATCCGATCTACACGTTGATTCTGAACGGCTTCGCGGAACTGTACGCAAGCATGGGGCGTATCTACTTCACACAGCCGGAAGCGCGCGCCGCCTCAAGCCGGTTCTACGCCCGGCTACTGGACGCGCTTCGCCGCAAGGACGCCGATGCTGTCGAAACCATCACCCGTGAGGTCATGGCTGAAAGCCTGGTTCTGTGGCAAGCGGCACAGCACCAAAGATGAGATTCTTAACCGCGAATCGCGCGAATTTCCGCTAATTTCTATAACAGATTCGCGTAGATTGGCGAGATTCTGTAGTAGCCAAGATCATCTTGCAATCACGAATCGAAGAATCGTACACGGATTTCACGGATTCTACGGATTTTTAGGGAAAGAAATCCGTGTTTTCCGTGTTCATCCGTGTACCAAAACTACAATATGC
>DAOUAQ010000255.1:0-31047 GCA_034433375.1 Anaerolineae bacterium
TTTTTGACCGTTCCCCGCTTCCGTCTTTCCTGTCACTCTTCAATTGTTAAGGTCCTCTCCGATACGAAAGCCGATGCCCTTACCCCTTAGCATCGGCCCCGGCAACTTGAACCGCCTTCGTTCGGTCCAGTCTTGCCCCCTTGGTATCTTATTTCTTTGTAACTTACAGTATATTACAGTTTTGTGCTTTTGTCAAGCCTCGGCCGCTTCGTTTTTTGGAGCAGCTTGGGCTATCCCTTAACACAGGGCAGGATTCTACCACAGGCCGTTTTCTTGTCAAGCGGGAACTTTCACCCCCAAAGATGACGTCTTAAAGATGACATCGTGTACGACTTATGCAGTGAAGGAGAATGTCATGAAGAGACAAATCGCAGTTTTACTGGCGCTGTTCGTTATTCTGGTTACAGTGATGCCTGTGCTGGCCGATGGGATCATTATCATTGATCCACCTATCGCCCCACCCCCTGACTGGCGGCCCTGGTTGACGATCCGCTATCACCGTGTCACAGTCAAGATTGAAGATCAGGTCGCCATCACGAAGGTGGATCAAGTATTCCGCAACGATGGGAAAGTCGCCGCTGAAGGAACCTACGTTTTCCCGCTACCGCCAGGGGCCGTTGTGCAGAGTTTCGTGATGTGGGTAGATGGGAAACCAATCGAGGGGGAGATACTGCCGGCCGATAAGGCCCGTGACATTTACGAGAGCTACGTGCGACGGCAACGCGACCCCGCTTTGTTGGAGTACGTCGGGCGCGCTGCGGTACGCGCGCGCATTTTTCCAATTCCAGCAGGGGAAGAACGCCGCATACAATTGGAATACACACAAGTTCTCCCTGTGACGGACGATATGATGTTCTACCGGTATCCACTCAATACCGAACGGTTTTCGGCGCTTCCGTTGGAACAGGTCAGCATCTCGGTGAGCCTGATGTCGAAAACCCCGCTGCGCGCGATTTATTCCCCAAGTCATCAAAATGAGATGCTCATCACCAGGGAAGGCGCGCGTCGGGCGACGGTCAGTTATGAGGCCAGCCACGTCCTCCCGGAGCGCGATTTTGAGTTGTATGTTGGGGCCAGCAGCGAGGATATTGGCGCGAACCTGCTTTCGTATCAGACCGGCGACGAAGATGGATTCTTCCTTCTTATGTTGACGCCGGCCCTGGCCGACGAAGTGCGGCACATTCTCCCCAAGGATATCTTCCTGGTGCTGGATACATCGGGGTCAATGGACGGCGAGAAGCTCAAGCAGGCCCAAGATGCGCTCGCGTACATCCTCAAACATCTGAACGCCGAAGACCGTTTCAACGTGATCGCTTTTAGCAGCGGGGTGCGCGCGTATGCCGCAACACCACAAGCCAGCCAACAGGCAAGTTCAGCGATTGATTGGGTTTATCGCCTTGAGGCGCTAGGTGGTACGAATATCTATCTAGCGCTCTCCGAGGCGCTGGCGCAGGCGCAGGGAGAACGTTCCACCACGATCATCTTTTTGACCGATGGGTTGGCAACCGAGGGGCTTGTTGACGATCAAACACTGCTGAGCACATTGGCGCAGGAAGCTCCGGCTGCAGTCCGCATTTTCCCCTTCGGCGTAGGTTATGATGTCAATACACTATTTCTGGATCAACTGGCGCAGGATCACAAAGGCATCCCGGCTTACGTCAGGCCCGAAGAGCGCATTGACGAAAATGTGTCGGCTTTCTACGCGCGCATCCAGAGTCCCGTGCTGACCAACGTAAGCCTGGATTTTGGCGCCGTCCAGACTTACGACGTGTATCCGACGCCGCTTCCAGACCTGTACGCCGGTACGCAACTCATCGTAACCGGTCGCTATTCTGGAGGAGAGCTACGACAGGTCACACTGGCGGGTGAAGTCGAAGGACAGCGCGCGACATACAGGTATGAGGGTAACTTCCAGGCCGATAAAAGCAAGGACTTCATTCCCAGGCTGTGGGCTGCGCGAAAAATCGGATATTTGCTCACCCAAATCCGCCTTCATGGAGAGAACGTTGAGTGGATCAATGCCGTCGTTGATCTGAGCTTACGATATGGCATCATCACCCCCTACACTTCCTTTTTGGTGGAGGAACCAGCCAACGCGCTAACAACAGAAGGTCGAAATCGCGCCACAGAGGAGTTCGCCGAATCTTTGCAGGCAGCGCCGACGGCGGTATCTGGCGCAAGCGCCGTCGAAGACGCCGAGATGCGCAAGGGCCTGGGCAATGCCGAGGCGCCGCCTGCTGCCGGCGAGATGCTGCCTTCACCAACGGGAAGCGACGTCGAGAAAGAACGAAGCAACATCCGTTACGTGGGGGATAAGACTTTTCTCTGTCAGAATAACATCTGCACCGATACAGCCTACATCCCAGACCGTATGACGCCGCAAGAAGTTCCTTTTATGTCCGAGATGTATTGGAAACTGACCGCGACACAACCGGAATTGACGGCTTATTTTGCGGTAGGCGAAGAAACTTTTTTCGTGGCGGATGATGGCACAGCTTATCATTTCAGGCTTGGCGAGGAAACGGAAGTGGTCACCCGTCCAGACAAGACACCGACGCTAGGAACACCACCGACGGCACCGCCCACGACGCCGCCCACCACGAATGCAGCGCCGTCTTCTACGGGCAACCGGAATAACCCCGGCGCGTGCGGCAGCGCCGCGGCACTTGCGGTTACGGGGGCAGTGATCGGGATGCGTGGAAAGCGCCGGAAAACCCGCTCCAATTTCAAGTAACCGGCAAAATGTGGTATACTGAGGTTGATTTAACATTCTGAATACTTCCTTCGGGGCAGGGTGAGGACGCCAGGAACGCCATCAGGCACGGTGTCCCATTCCCTACCGGCGGTAAACGAAACGACGATTTCGAAGCCCGCGAGCGGTTTGCTGAACCCAAACTGTTGATCCGGTGAAAGTCCGGAGCCGACGGTATAGTCCGGATGAGAGAAGGAAAATATACATAAACGGATAGTTTGATGACGCCCCGAAGTTCAACTTTGGGGCGTCTTTGTTTGCGGCAGGAGGAAAACTTGGCGGCGCGCGCAACAACAAAGTCCAATGGAAACTATAACCAAACGCCATTGCGGCATTTGCCTTTCTATCTGTTTTCGTTGGGGCTATGTTTTCTTGTTTGGCAGACGGCAGTGCTGTGGATGGCCGCTACACCCCGGCGATTTTTGCTGCCCACACCGGGCGCCGTTGTCGCGCGCTTCGTGAAACTGATCGGCAATGGCGTTCTGCTCCAAAATGCCAGCGTCACCTTGTTGGAGATGGGGCTGGGGCTGCTCGTCGGCACGACGCTTGCCGTACTGCTAGGCTATGGCGTCGCGCACAGCAGATTCATCGCGTACCTGCTGGAACCGGTGATCGTCACTTCACAGGCGGTGCCCATCGTCGCCCTCGCCCCACTACTGACGGTGTGGTTTGGGCCGGGGTTGGCCTCAAAAGTGGTCGTTTGCGCCCTGATCGTCTTCTTTCCCGTCCTCGTGAATGTTGTCACCGGACTCAAGAACATTGATCCGCGCCTGCGGGATTTGTTTCGTATGCTGGAAGCGCCGCGCTACAAAGTGATCGTCAAACTGGAGATTCCTGCCGCACTTCCCGCGTTCCTGGCCGGGCTGAAGGTCAGCGGAACACTCGCCGGGATGGGCGCCGTCGTCGGCGAATTCGTGGCCTCGACGCGGGGACTGGGCTACCTGGTCAAACAGGGCCAAAACCTCTACGACATGCCGATGATGTTCGTGGCGATCATCACGCTGATGGCGATTGCGTTAGTGGTCTATAGCCTCCTCAGTCTCGTGGAACGCCGTACACTGCGGTGGAGTGTGCAGGATACAACGGCGTCCTACAGCGAGGAACCGGCTTGAGTATGGCAAAAACTATACATTGATGGAGGTCAGATGCGCACACGGTGGTTCTATCTCATACTTATTCTTTTTGTCTTGATCGGCTGTACCGGCAAGCCCGCAAAATCAGAGTTGACCAAAATCAACTTGCCGATGGGCTACGTCGCGAATGTGCAGTTCAGCCCATTCTACATGGGCAAGGAGCGCGGGTACTTCGAAAAAGCCGGCTTCGATGTGGCGTTCGATTACCGCTGGGAAACCGACGGCATACAACTGGTCGCTGCCGGAGAAATCCCGTTCTCCGTGGCGAGCGGCGATCAGGTTATCCAGGCGCGCAGCCGAGGGCTGCCGGTCGTTGCGGTGGCCGCGTGGTACCAGAAATTTCCGGTTGCCGTCATCGCATTGGAGAACACGCCCCTGGCCTCGCCGGCGGATATGCGCGGCTTGCGGATCGGCATCCCGGAGACATTCGGCGCATCATACATCGGACTGCGCGCCCTCCTGAGGGCCGGCGGTTTGACCGAAGCCGATATTGACCTGCAAACCATCGGCTATACCCAGCTTGCTGCGCTCACGACGGGAATCGTAGACGCCGTCGTGGTCTACGCCAACAACGAGCCGGTCGTACTTGCCAGGGAAGGCGCCACTTTCAACGCGCTGTACGTCTCAGACTATGCCAACATCGTTTCGGCAGTCATTGTCAGCAACGACACCATGGTCAAGGAACACCCGCAGGACGTGGAAGCCTTCGTGACGGCCTTCCTTGCCGGGTTGCAGGATGTGCTCAACGATCCCGACGCGGCGTTCAAAATCTGCGGCAACTATATCGAGGGACTCGAGGAAAACGCTGTCGCGCAGCGCGGCGTGCTAGATGCCAGCATCGAATTCTGGCGCGCGCCGCACCTCGGGCAATTCGACGCCGCCGCGTGGGAAGAGGCGCAAACGGTGATGGCAGAAATCGGCTTGATCGAACAGACGATGCCGGTTGAGACGCTGTTCACCAATGCCTTTGTGCAGTAGGGGCGCGATAAAGGGGACATTGTGACCGAACCCTTCCTTCAGATTCGCCAGCTTTCCGCCAGTTTCCGGGGCTATCAGGGTGATTTGAGTGCGTTGGATGACGTTTCTTTCGACGTCGCCAGAGGGGAATTCGTCTGCCTGATCGGACCTTCGGGCTGCGGCAAATCAACCCTGCTGCGCATCGCGGCGGGGTTGCTCCAGCCTACGCGCGGCGAAATCCTGCTGGAAGGAAAACCGCAACGCACGCCGCAAAAGCGCGTGGGGTTGGTTTTCCAACAACCCACGCTGCTGCCCTGGCGCACCGTACAGGATAACATCGCGCTCCCGCTGGAGATGGAAGGATTGCCCTCAGACGTCATCCAGGCGCGCACCGACGATTTGCTGGCGCTCGTGGGGCTGGCGGGTTTCGAGAAGGAATACCCGATCCACCTTTCGGGAGGGATGGCGCAAAGGACGGCCATTGCGCGCGCATTGGCGCAGAATCCAGAGGTATTGCTGCTCGACGAGCCTTTCGGCGCGCTCGACGCGCTAACCCGCGAGCGTATGGCGGCAGAGCTGCTGCGTATTTGGGAACGGGATAAGCGCACGGTGCTGATGGTAACGCACAGCGTCGAGGAGGCAACACTGCTGTCCGACCGGGTGGTTGTGCTCAGCGCGCGGCCGGGGCGGGTCGTGGACATCGTGAGCGTCACACTGCCGCACCCGCGCTCACCGGGGCTGCTCGCCACGCCGGAACTTCAGTGGATCGCCGGGCGGCTGCGCGAGTCGCTTTCCAGCGGCGACGATACGGCGCGTCAGCCGTTGCCCCAGACAACCCGTAGCGCGCCCCGGCGGTTGATGTAGCACGTCACAGCCCATACCCCTGGGGCGACGATGCGCACAGCGTCATCAGGCAACGGCTTGTCGTTCAAAAATGCGGATTTGGGCCGGGAAGGCAGCGCCAGCCAGACTTCGCCGCGCACGAGGCGCTTCACGTCCAGCAGCATTGAGACGGCGCCGGTTTCCAGCTCCCACTCGGTGATCTCCGCGCCTTGCGAGATGTGAAAAGTCGTCGTGACCAGGTGCGCGTCAGAAACGACCGGACGAATCCCAAACAGAACTGCGCCGTGAGGTGACAAATGAAAGACTGGCGGCAGCGCGCCCGGCTCAACGCGCAGATAACGGCGTTCCCAAAAATCAAAGAGATGATAAGGCTTGCGCTTATCCAAAGACAATTCGGCGGGCAAAGTGCGCTCGACCGGCGCATGGCTCCAATTGAAGAGGCCGACCAGGCGCCAATGTCCCCAGGGGCGGGCGATCGGGACGACAACCTCCTCCGGCATCTCCTTCTGGAAGAGGTCCAACACATCCATCCCATCCAGCAAAGACGGGAACAAGGCAGCGACCATCGCCCGACGCTCCTGCGACAAGGTTTCCAGGTCGTCAGAGAGCAAGAGCAGCCCGCCAGAAAGCCCCAGGAGCGTCGCCTGGGCCAGAACCTCGTCGTCGGTCAACTGGGTTTGCGTACTACGCGCAAGCAATGTGTCGGGATCGTTAGTCCACCAGCGATTGTGCATCCAGGTGCGCGTGGCAACGTTGCGCAAGCTGTTGCGCAGACTCGGCAACGAGGCGTTGCGTTTCATGAAGCGGCCAACGCTGCCGAAGGCCGGTTCCCAGACCGGCGCGGTATCCGGACCGATGCGCATCGCATCAACGAGACCGATAGCCGGTTGCAGCGGCGCGCCACACCCAACGATGTAGGCTTCACGGCCCGCCGCGTCTCGGATTATCTGAAAAATCTGGCGCAATGCCTGCGCGCGCGTCATCCGCGGGTTATAACGCTGCCCGACCAGCGCGCCCGCATACATAAAGTCCAGTTTGAGATACGGATACCCCCACTCATGCACCGCTCGTTCCACCAGGCCGCGGATATGTCCCTGCACGCCAGGATGCGTCGGATCAAGCGCGCGGCCCAGGAATCCTGAGATCAGCCCTGGCGAGACGGGCCGGCCTCGACGGTTGCACAGCAGCCAGTCGGGGTGCTCGGCGACCAGGCGGGACTTGGGATGGGCCGTCAGCGGGCCCAACCACAGGCCCGGCGTAAATCCAGAGCCGCGGATGCGCCCCGCCAGCCACCGAAAATCGTGGGGAAAACGCTCATTGCGCGTGGTCCAATCTCCCCACGTCGCCTGGTATCCTTCATCGAGTTGGATCACCTGCAAGGGAACTTCATCCGCCAACAAAGCTGCCGCGGCCAGGTTGCCGATGATGTTCTCTTCACGCACCTGATTCCCGTACATATACCACGAACACCAACCCGTCGGCGCCGGACGCGGCGCCGGAAGCTGCATCTGCCGGATCACGGCATAGGCATATTGCGCGAATGGATCGGGGCTAGGCAGGGGCACCCATTCCAGATAAAACCACTCGGATGTCATGCCCGCACCGGCATCCAGCGGGATGTCATCAGCCTGCGACTGGACTGTCAAGGCATAATGTCCCGGCCGGTTGTTCGCGCCGACCTGGACAAATTGATCGGCGAGAGATACCGCACCAGCCACCAGCGCCTCGCGTGGAGTAATCACCGCCCCTACCGTCTCGCTCCACAAGCGCCCGGCCTTTCTCCCCCAGGGGGTGACGGCATTGTGGATCATCGGCCCTTGCAGCCAACGCACGGGCGGGGCGGGTCTGAAATCATGTTTGTGGAGTGGAACAAATCCAGAGGTAGACCAGGACTGCCAGCCATTGATGTAGAATCCGGTAGGCGGTTCAATGGATTCAAAGCCATCCGGCGTCGTGCTGACAAAGAAACGGCGGACATGCGCCGGCTCTGGGCCAACGTTGGTGACAGCGATTTTAATGAGGACAAAGGGGCGCGCTGGATAAACCCGCACGCACAAATTCAGGGTCAAGCCCTGAACTTCCTGGTAGTTGATGGCAGCGCCGACCGCTTGCCCATGCGCATCCTCTGCGCGATCTGTCACGACGCGGCCGGAGGGGAGTTTGTCGGTCGTCAGCGTGCGAATGTGCCCGCGCTGCTCGACCTCTATCCCGGCGACACAGCGCAGCGCCCGCCCAGGACTCTGCAAGCGAAACGCGCCTTGTTGCGGCTCCCACCAGAACTCAAAACAGGGACTTTGAAATAGCAACGTCATAGATCAATAACACCATCACGATTGCGATTACCCATTGCATGAGACTTTCTCACTTTACCGCACTACTCAAACATTATAGGCATTCTGGAAAAGCGGACAAGTTCATAAAGAAAACGCCGGCCCCGCATCGAGGCCGGCGTTTTCTGTGCTGTTCGTTCCAGACGCGCGTTAGAGATCAAGCTGAATGTGCAGCTCTTTTAGCTGCCGCGCCGAAACCGTCGCCGGCGTATCGGCCATCAGATCGGTCGCCTGCGAGGTTTTGGGGAAAGCGATCACCTCGCGGATGTTGGCCTCGCCGGCCAGCAGCATCACCAGGCGGTCAATGCCGGGCGCCATACCGCCGTGCGGGGGCGCGCCGTAGGAGAAGGCTTCCATCATGTGCCCAAACTTAGCGCGCGCCTCGTCCTCCGGATAGCCCAACACGCGGAAGATGTCCAGCTGAATCTTCGGGTCATGCACGCGGATACTTCCCGACGCCAGTTCGTACCCGTTGCAGACCAGGTCGTAGGCGTCGGAGAGCACGGCGAGCGGATCGGCCATCATCGCGTCGTAGGTGTTCGGGCGCGGCATGGTGAACGGGTGATGCGCGGCATCCCAGCGCTGCTCTTCGGCGTTCCACTCAAACATCGGGAAGTCGAGGACCCAGCCGAAGGCCATCAAATCCGGGTCGGCCAACGCCAGACGGTCGCGGAAGGTGAGGCGCAGCGCCGAGAGGGCTGCCGCCGTCACGCCCGGCGCAGCAGCGACGATGCAGACCAAATCGCCTTCGTGCGCTCCGGTGCGCGCGGCGATCGCCGCCAATTCGCCCTCTGTCAAGAATTTGACCGCCGGCCCTTTCACGCCATCGCTGCGGAAGGCCAACGTGACCAGGCCCTTCGCCCCCTGGCCTTTGACGATCTCTGTCAACTCGTCAATTTGGCTGCGGGCATAATCGGCGCAGCCCGATGCAACGATGGCCTTGACCTTTCCACCAGATTGAACGGCACTGCTGAACACAGCAAAGCCACTCTCCGCCAGAGCGTCGGTCAGATTGACCAGCTCCATACCAAAGCGCAAATCCGGCTTATCACTGCCGTAGCGGTCGAGCGCCTCCGCGTGTCCCAGACGCGGGAAGGGTGAAAGGACGCGCTTCTCCGGTATGACTGCGGGGATCAGCGCCGTGAACAAGCCCTCGACCATATCCAGCACATCATCGCGGTGGACGAACGACATTTCCAGGTCAAGCTGGGTGAACTCCGGCTGGCGGTCGCCGCGCAAATCTTCGTCGCGGAAACAGCGCGCGATCTGATAATACCGCTCGAAGCCCGCGACCATCAGCAGTTGCTTGAGCTGCTGCGGGGATTGCGGCAGCGCGTAGAACTTGCCGGGGTGGACGCGGCTAGGAACCAGATAGTCCCGCGCACCCTCCGGCGTTGATTTGAACAACTGAGGGGTCTCGATGTCCAGGAAGCCGTGCTGGTCGAGATATTCGCGGATGAACTGCACCGTTCTGTGCCGCAGGATGATATTGCGCTGCATCCGTCTGCGGCGCAGATCCAGATAGCGATAACGCAGACGCAGCACCTCGTCAACCGGAGATTCGTCATAGATGTAGAACGGCGGTGTTTGCGCGGTGTTGAGAATCTGGACATCACGCGCTTCCACTTCAATAGCGCCAGTTGCCCACGCGGCATTGACCTGGTCGGCAGGCCGTGAGCGCACCACGCCCCGCACCTGGATGACGTACTCGTTACGCACATCAGCCGCAACAACGCGCGCTTCCGGCGCAGTCTCCGCATCAACGACCACCTGCGTCAATCCGTCCCGGTCACGCAACACAATGAAAATCACGCCGCCAAAATCACGGCGGAGATTCACCCAACCGGCCAACGTCACCTCTTGACCGACATGGTCAACGCGCAATTCACCACACGTATGGCTCTTATACATAGACCCTCCTGCCTAACCCATGACTACTCTACGCTCAATACTATACCACAGAGCGCGACAGGAAGCAAACAAAACGACATTGCCCCAAAGGGGCGAGATTGTTATTTTGCCCCATCCGGTGCGCTATTGCCAAAATTTGTAAAAACGATTATATTATATATAATCATAGTTAATGGAGTGGTTGACAAGCGTTCTGCCGGGTTGGTTCGTCGAGTGGATTCGAGTTTATATCGTGCCGTTCCTCAAAATTCAAGTGCGAGTGATGGCGCGAGCGTTACTCACGGGCATGACCGATACAGTTCTGTTCATCAGCTTGCCAATCGCCATCAGTTTGGGGAGCCAGTCTATCTGGAGCGCACGTTACCAATTGACCGTGACGCAGCAAGCGCAAGTCGAACGGTGGGCCAGTGTAGCGCAGATCATCGCTTATCAAGAAGGTGTTCCACCCGTCGTGCCGCTCGTTTTGTGGTACAAAGAAAACAGCTTGCGGGAGGACAATCCCAACAACTGTGAAGGCATCATGGGGCTGTATACAGCGGTTTCGACAGGAGCGACTCCTTGCTTTCCGGCAGGTCCGCAGAGCGCCTGGGAGGTTGGTCGGCAACTGCAGATGGGGACACACATCTTCAAAACGTACTGTCCCGAAATCAAATACACGACGACGGATCCCAAGCTGATCAAACAGTGTTACCTGCGCTATAATGCGGGACCACGCAGCCAGATGAATCCCGACCATTCGGCTTACGTGATGAACGGCTACGATGCGCTACACCAGAACATGGTGCTGACGGACATTCAAGGACGACAGTATCGCCTGTCAGCCCTGGGCGCATGGCCGATGCACATTGCCATACAGACGCAGTTAGCGCAGCGCGGCGATCCGATAGCTGCCCCGATATTCTTAGGGCCGGCGATGCTGCTGCAAGAGATGTTCGACAAGGTATGGACGACCAGCGAAAGCATCGGCAAAAAAGACAACAGCTCCGCCGTTGTATTGAGCACCGAGGGTCCCGCGCAGTTGCCTTTTTGTCGCGCCCCGCTTGTCCAGGACTGTTTCGTCGAACCGCATCAAGAAGGCGATGGAGCGCTGCGTCCGAGCAGCAGCCCGTTGTTGCTCGCGCCGGTCCAAAGCGGGGAGCTAATGTGCGGCCTTTTTCCAGGGATAGATTTGATACCCGCCCAGGCGTCGCTCATTCTGGCGCCGATGCCAGGTCAGTTGGTCCGTTACACGGACGGGAGAGGCAACCTGACCGTCCAAATCGAGAATGAAGAATGGATCGTCTGGATGATTGGGTTGCGCTCGTATACTGCGCCGGAAGGCGCAGTGGAAGCAGGCGCTCCCGTCGGCGCGGTCAGCGGCGCGGGGCGGCACAGTCCAGGTATACATTACGCAGTCTATGATAAAATGGCAGCAGGTTTTGTGGATGCACTAAGCTTTGTGCCGGTGGATCAGTGTCCACCCACCGAATAAATCCGTGGATTATCGAGAAGGAGAATAATATGAATGCAGAAGCAATCGTTGTCCTATTCCTCATCGTCATAGGTATGGTATGGGCGTTCTGGCTAATCTTCAAACGTGACTTGATGAAGGATAACCTGGGAAAGTTACTCGGTTACTTTGCTGGGGTCATCATCACTCTCCTTATCGTGCTCTGGATTACGTCACGTTTCCTTCCCTGGTGGGCCGTCCGGCTGGTGGTAGATACGCAACAATCTCAAGATGTCAAAGACCTGCAAGTGGTCGTCGGACAACTGGTCAACAGCCCCGGCGCGACAGTGCCGCCTACGCAGGCGCCAGGCGTTACCCCCGTCATCCCCATAGTCACCGTTAGCCCGGTGGTCACACCAGAGAGCGGCTCGAACCAATTATTATTTACACCTGGTATCGCCGAAAAAATATATACAGTACAACCCCAAGAAACGTTATTTAGCATCGCGCGGAAACATGGCGTCACAGTCGAAGAGCTGAGAAGACGCAACAATATACCTGCCAATAGCGACTTGATCATTATAGGACAACAACTTATCATTCCATCTCGATAAGCAAACGCTATCCCGTGAACCAAAACGTTGCGACGACGCCCTCAAAAGCGCAAGAGAAGAGTCGAATACCGGCTGCTTTTCAAGCAATCTGGAAGATATTCGAGAGAATCGCCCATCCCATCCTGGAAACTTTTATACCCAAGCCGCGTTACCTTGAAGGGGAAGAAGTCAAACAAATCATCCAGATGGCGCAATACCGGGCAGAAATCCCCAAGCTCTTGGGGGCCTTCGGCACGATTGTTTTTGTGCCCGCGCTCATTGCTCTGGGAGTTACAGCCTTGTACTATTCAGAGCGAGAGCAGTTTATCGCAGCGATATTTGTCATTGCGGCTTTGTTCTTTCTCTTTGAGTCGGCGCAAGAATGGTTGCTGTACAATCAGTGGAAGTTCATCGTGACCAACAAGCGTTTTATCCTCATCACCCCCCACCCCGAACGGCGCGGATTTGCCGATGTTATCTACCTCAAAGGCGGCAAAATTCAAGTCCTGGATACCAACTTCTCCAAAAGCCCCCTCTGGGGATTGTTCCAGGCGATCCTAGGGACCCGCGACGTGATGCTCAGCATGAGCGGCTACGAATTCAAGGAAACCGGCGCGCAGGTGAAAGGCGGCTTGCGATTTCCCGATGTCAGACCAGATGACATTAAACGGTTGGAAGAACTGATCTTCGGATAAGGCAAGCAGGGAAATGTCGTTACAGCAGAACCCCGCAGCAAGCTGCGGGGTTTTTGTATGAATCCGTCAACGCCGCCGTGAGCGCGTGAGGACGAAAACGAATAATGGCAGCAGCGCGGGTGACAAAACGCACGTCTTCGGGGAGACGCCTTCCACTGGCATCAGGGTCCGCATGGGGGACGGGGATGGCATCGGTGTCACGCCCATGTAGACGGTGGGCGTCACGCGCGGCAGGGCGGTGGGCAGCGCCAGGTGCGGCGTGGGCGTGGACAGGCGAAAAGGCGTGGCAGTCGGGGTGAGGGTTGTCGTTGGCGTGAGCGAGGACGTGAACGTCGGTTCGGGCGTCACGGGTATCGGCGTGAGGGTCGGCGTGATGACGATAGTTTCTGGTGTAGCCAGGTCGGGGGTTGCCGTGGCAGGTTCCTGGGTTGGCGTGGGCGTAGCATTGAAAGCCGCGGCCCGATATTTGGTCGCCAGGTCGGCAGTCAGGTTGACGTAAAAATCCCCATAGTTGACCGACGGTTCGATGTGCGTGCCCTCCAACCATTCGTTGAAGCTGGTAACCACCACCCAATCGGCGTTACTGCTCATCGCGCCATCCCAACACGCGCGGTAGTACGCACCGGCGGCGCGCTCACGGACGAAAGCATCGGCGCGCCCGGTCACCAGGTCATTGTAGCCGGGCATCACCGTCGCCACCCAGTAGCGGAATGTGTTGTGGTGCGCGTTCCATTGGTGGACCGCATCCCCCCAACGCAGCAGCACCGAGGCCGGCGTCGCCGACCAGGCCACGCTGTAAAGGTACAGGCCGTCGAAAACCTCCAGATATTCCAGTTGCGCGCCCTCCGCAATCCACAACATCCGGTGCGCCGGATCAACTTGCGCGCGAATAGCCTGCCACTCAACGACTGAGAAACTATCCTGTTCCCAGAAAAAGATGACCGGGCGACCATCAACCCGCAAATAAGCAGAATGTTGCGCGTGATCTTCCCACAGCACACGCAGCGCCGTGATGACGGCATCCTGGCTCTGCAGGAAAGGGCCGCCCATATCCACCGACACCGCCGCGCGAATCCCCTGATTCTGCGCCTGATCCAACAACACGCGGAAATTGGCTTCGGTCTGATTGTTGGTCATCTCCGGGCCATACCAGGCCTGGATGAGCGCGTCAATGCCGGCTTCCCGCGCCTCCCGCGCGTGACGTTGGATGGCGGACACGTCGCCGGAGTGATAGAGTTGCAGCGGTTTATCGGACAGCGCCTTCTCCCACGTGAGCATATCAAACCAGGCGTAGTAAAAAGCGAGTACGAGCCTGTCATCCGATTGCGCGACAGCCGGTATGGAGCGCGCTAAAAGGCACGCGCACAACAGCGCCCCAACCGCGAATTTCGCACACCGTTCAGACACTTATCCTCCATCTATAGTGCTGCGAAGTGAACACTCTCTCCGGCGTAGTAGCGACTCAAATCGCTCCCATAAAACAACGAAAACCGTCACGCCACACTACGCAAAGTATAGCGCGGCAGCAAAAGAAAACAAACTAAAAACTGGTCGCCTCTGGACAGTACGATGCGCTTAGAGTATAATCACCATGACGGTTAATGATGAAGGAGAACACTATGTCTATATTGGCAGATGGGATAAGCAATGGACTGGGGACGATCTTGGGATTTATCGTGGGATTGATTCCGCTGATCCTGGTCCACGAGTTCGGCCATTTTGTGATGGCGAAATTAACGGGCACTTGGGCCAGAGAGTTCGGGATTGGCTACCCACCCCGCATCCTCAAACTCTTTCGCTGGCGCGAGACGGATTTCACACTCAACTGGCTGCCGCTCGGCGGATTTGTGCGGCTGGAAGGCGAGCAAACTTTCGCCGAAGAGGAAAAAGAGACCGCGGAACCATCGCCGGAAGAATTGGCCGAAAAAGCCGAGGCTTTCAAACACAGCCTGTACGCAAAGTCGCCTGGGCAACGGATTCTGCTCTACCTGGGCGGCCCACTGATGAATATGATTGCGGCGTTGGTTCTGGCGACGCTGGTGTTTACCACGGGGATTCCCACCGCGCGGGTGGTGATTGACCAGGTGGCGCCGTCGTCTCCCGCAGCCGAAGCGACCATCCAGGTCAACGACATCATCGTGGCGATCAATGGCGAAAAGGTGGAAGGAACCGGCGATGTATCCCTACTCGCCCAGAAAAGCCTGGGGGAACCAACCGAGCTGACGCTGGAGCGCGACGGCCAGACAGTGACGGTCTCCCTCGTGCCGCGCGCCAACCCGCCAGAGGGCCAGGGCGCGATGGGCATCGTCATCAGCGGCGTAGAGAACCGGGCAGACCTCAAACGTTACCCCGTGGGAAAGGCTTTTGTCTACGGGACAAGGTACGTCGGGAGAATTGTCGGCGTCTCTGTGATGCTGCCGGTCTACATTATCCGTGGGTTGATTCCCATCGAACAGGCGCGGCCCGTGGGCATCATCGGGATTAGCCAAATCACACAGCGATCGGTGGAAGATAGCATCGCTTCTGGCGCGGTCTACCCCTTCCTCAACATCGTGATCCTTATCAGCGTCAGCCTGGGGATCTTCAACCTGCTGCCCATTCCGGCATTGGATGGCGGGCGCATCCTGTTCGCCATCGTGGAGAAAGTGCGCCGCAAACCGCTCACCCCGGCGCTGGAAGAGCGTATCCATACGGTCACTTTCCTCATCCTCATCGCCGTCTTCATCTTCATCACCATTCTGGACATTGTCGCGCCGGTTGCGCTGCCGTAATATGAACGAGAAGAAGATGACCGACAGTTTGTGGCACAGCCTGGAAGACCTCCAGGAGATGCCGCAAGCCGTGGACCTGAAACAATTTTCCGGCTTACTGGACAAGGATGTAAAGCGCCTCACGACAGCCTGGCCGAATTTGCCTGTGGCTGCCCGCCGCGAGCTTGTCCGAACCTGGAACACACTGGCCGAAGAAGATTTCGAGATGGACTTCTCCGCCGTATTCCGCATGGCGATGCGCGATCCAGACGAAGTCGTGCGCGTCGCAGCCATCCACGGACTCGCCGAGGACGAAGACATACGCCTCGTGCCGCAACTTATCGGTATCCTGGAGAAGGACGTCGCCGCTTCAGTGCGCGCGGCGGCAGCGCAGACCCTGGCGCATTTCGTGCTGCTCGGTGAATTTGATAAGATTCGCCCGCGTCCGTTTAACCTCACCTGCGCGGCTTTGACCGCCGCGTTCAACACTCCCGACGAAGACCTGGACGTGCGCCGCCGAGCGTTGGAGGCCCTCGGTTACACCAGCATCGCCGGCGTGGCGGAGATGCTCGAAGCCGCCTACGCCCATCCCGAAGAACGGATGCGTGTGAGCGCCGTTTGCGCGATGGGACGCAGCGCCGACAAGCGCTGGGCCAAAATCGTCGCGCGGGAGCTGTTGAACCCCCTGCCGGAGATGCGCTACGAAGCGACGCGCGCTTGCGGTGAGTTAGCCCTTGGGGAAGCCGTCCCGGCGCTGCTCGAACTGGCAGAAGACGTGAATCTCGATATCCAAAAAATGGCGCTGTGGGCGCTTGGGCAGATCGGGGGGAAGCAGGCGCAGCGCGCGTTGGAGCAACAGACACGCTCCGACAATCCCGCTCTGCGCCAGGCCGCTCACGATGCGCTTGAGGAACTGGAGTTCTTCCACGGCGACCTCTCCACTTTCTTCGGCCCGCCGACCGAGTTCGACGGTGAGAGTGAGGCGAATTGGGCCGAAGACGGCGGCAGCCTCGACAAAAAACTCCGGGTCGGTTTTGGCGAAGAAGACTTCGACGAGGAGGATTTCAACGGCGAGGATGAGGATGATCTCGACTTTGACGAAGACGAATTCCTCACGTTGTATCTCGAAGAAGACGCGGACGCGGACGACGACGAGGAGGATATGTGGGACTGATTGGCGCGCAGCGTAGCCGCGCAAGCCTCGGAATGCTTGCCGCACTGGGGGTGGCGCTCATATTGGCGCTGACCCTGTCGCCGGTATGCGCGCAGGCCGATGTGGCCGCCACACACACGTACACTTTCGGGCAGAGCGCCACCTTCAGCCTGACGCTCCCATCCGCCGGCGCACCCGACGCCGCCACACTATACCTTAAAATTGGCGCCTACACGCAGGTTTACGAGACGCCCCTCGTTCAAGGTGCGGGGCAATACGAACGTGATCTGCGTCAACAGCCTTTTCCGCCCTTCACATACATCAGCTACTGGTGGGAATACAAGGATGCGCAGGGAACCACGCACACCACCAACAAGCCCCGCTTTCTCTACGAAGACAACCGCTTCCTCTGGCAAACGCTGAAAGATGGTGCTATCACGCTGCATTGGGTATCCGGCGATACGTCTTTGATGCTCAACGCGCTGGACATTGCCCAAGCGTCCATCACCGAAATCCAGACTACCCTCCACGCCCCATCCACCGGCCCTGTGACGCTCTACATCTACCCCTCGCTGCCCGACCTGCAATCGGCGCTGCGGTTGACGGGGCGCGAGTGGGTGGGCGGGCAGGCGTACCCGGAGATTGGCGTCGTGCTCCTGGCGATTTCGCCGTCCGCCGAGGCCACCCTCAAAATGAAGCGCGACATTCCGCACGAGTTGACCCACAAAGTGCTCTACGATCTCACCGGCCCGCAAAAGTACGCCGCGCTGCCCGTCTGGCTCGTCGAGGGGTTGGCCTCTTCCTTCGAGCGCAGTCCCGATCCCAGCTACACTCTGACATTGCAACAGGCTGTCAAGGATGGGAAACTCATCCCGCTGGAAACGTTGTGTTATCCCTTCCCAGAGGAGTACAACCGCGCCCTGCTCGCCTACGCGCAAAGCCAGAGCTTTGTGCAATACCTGCGCCAGACTTACGGTTGGGCGCAGCTCAACGCGCTCATAGCGACATACGCCGACGGCGTGGACTATTCCGCCGGCGCGAAGCAAGTTCTGGCGAGCGATCTGAGCACGCTGGAACGCAATTGGCGGGTCTGGATAGAACAAGAGAAGCAGGATAGCGCCGTATCCGCAACATGGGACTTCGCGGCGACCATCATCCGCGATCTGGCGCCCTGGCTGATTGTGATCGGGTTGCTCTGTACCCCGGCCTGCATCGTGTGGTTAGGCACACGCTTCGGACGGAATTCAGCGTAGTAACAACTTTAGTCGTTGCCGGCGGTAGAAGAGCGACTGAAGTTGCTAACGCGCTGGTATTAATGCGGCCTGGCGGCGACGATGTAATTCAGGAATACAATGCCGCTGTACCCTTTCGCGTGCGCGCCGCCCAGGGCGAACGCGCCCGCCGGGAAATCGCGGCTGTAAACGCAGAACGGATACGTCCCCCCCGGCGTTTCAATATCCACCTGTAGTTTCGCCTCACGGGTAAAACCTTGCAGCCACTTGGGTAACTGGTGCGCCTTGGCCTGGTAGATGACGTACACTGTGCTCGGACGGGTCAACTTGAAGCGCAGAAGCTTGTCGGCGGTGGAGTCGTAATCGAGATCGGCCGGCTTGATGGCGTGCAGGCCAGACAACGTCAGCGGCACGGTTGTCATCGTGTAATCGCGGTCGGTGTAACACGACTGGTACGAGTGTAGAATCGTGGATTGGTAATCGCGCCCGCTGGTGGCCTTGATGTAGGCGAAGGGATTTTCGTAGCGATAGGCGTACTGCGGACGGGTGCCCAGCCCCTCGTGCGCCACCACCGCCATACCGCCGACCACCGAGGTCAGCGGATCCATCTCGCGGATTTTGTCGTGGCCGAAGAGGCTTTCGAGCAGTTCGACAAACGCCGGCACCAGCGACGTGCCGCCGGTGCGCAGCACCACATCCACCTGATCGAGGCGCATCCCCGCGTCGGCCACCACCTGTCGCAGCTCGCGCGCCACGTGCGTGACCTCCTCCGCAATCAGTTCCTCAAAAGCGCGGCGCAGAATCCGCTCGTGGATGGCGATGTGCTCGTAGTCGTAATCCAACCGCGCCATCAGATTGTCGGTGAGCGCCTTCTTCGTCTGCTCGATGCGCCGGAACAGATCAAAACCGATGTTCTGTGTGACGAGTGTTTCCAACGCGCGCATCGCCTGGGGATTGTCGCTCGTCTTCTGGAACTTACGGATGCGCTCCAGCGGCATCGGGCGCGACAGTTCGGGCATCGTCTGCCAGGAATGGAGCAAGTCCAGGTAATCCGGCGGAAAATCCATCCCGCCATCCACATGCGCGCCCTGCCCAAAGTACTTGAGCAGCGAGAGCATCACCCGCCGGTCCAGATCATCCCCGCCGACGAGCACACCGCGCGTCGCAACCACCCGCGGCGGCTGTTTGCCCCCAACCTCAGCAACGGTCAGATCAAGCGTCCCGCCGCCGAAGTCGAAGATCAACGCAATCTCGCGCTTCGTCGCCGTGATGTGGTAGAGATGCGCCGCGCCGATCGGCTCCATCTGGAAAGACACGTCGCGGAAGCCGGCGAAGAGCGCGGATTTGTAGAGGATTTCCTCAGCCCGCTGCGTGATGTTGGGATCGTCGGAGAAACGCACCGGGCGACCCAGCACCACGCTGTCGCACGTTTCGCCCAGTTGCGCCTCGGCGCTGGCCTTCATCGAGCGCAGGATAATGGCGATCAGTTCATCAATGGTGAAATAACGCTCGAAAATGTCCGTCCCCTCATAACGCGGATCGCGCAGCGCGGTTTTAACAGATTGCAGCAACCGCCCGTTCGCGCCAACATCGGTGTCAATGTATAGATCGTGCCAATAGCGGATGGGGCTGGAGCCGGCGCCGCCGACGATGATCTCAATCGGGTGAATCTCCTTGCGCTCCCACACGATGCGGCGGCCTGTTTCCCGCGCCAGGTACTCGTTCGCCGCCGACGAGCCGAGCAGCGAGTGATAGTTACGATCCATGTAGATGAGCGAGGGAAGCACGTGCGGGTTTTCGTTGGCGGGGTCAAGTTCGATAGGATGCAGCCGCTTGCCGTCATAATAGGCGACGGACGAATTCGTTGTCCCAAAGTCAATCCCAATGCGTGGCATCATACCTCCTGTGTGTCAACGGATTCAACGGATTTGAACGGATTAAGAGCGAAGCAAGGGTTCGGGTTGGTGACAAAGCGAAGGGGGATTATACCACGGTTTTGGGAAAAAAGGCGAGCGCAACCGACTACAAACTGAAAACGAATGGCTGCGGTGTCCATTCGTTTGTTCTGGGATCATCACAACATCACTCCAACCCATGCCGCAACGCCAGCACCGCTGCCTGTGTGCGGTCGGCGACATTCAGCTTGTTGAGGATCGCGCTGACGTAATTCCGCACTGTGCCCGGCGAGAGAAAGAGCTGCGCGGCGATTTCGGCGTTGCTCAGGCCGCGCGCGATGAGGCGCAGGATGTCCAACTCGCGGTCGCTGAGGACGTCCAGCAACGTGGAACCCACCGCCGGCGCGCCTTGCCGGGCGATGTGGCCTAACAGCTTGCCCGCGACGGCGGGATCAATGTGCGACTCGCCGGCCGCTGCGCCTTTGACCGCCGCAATCAGGTTGGCGCGCGGCGCGCCCTTGAGCAGGTAGCCCACCGCGCCGCTGCACACGGCGTCGAACAGCCATTCATCGTCGCCGTAGGTGGTCAAGACCAGAACTTTGACAGCGGGATACTGCTCGGCGATCTTGCGGGTGGCCTGCACGCCGTTCAAGAGCGGCATTTTCAAATCCATCAGCACCACGTCCGGGTGCGTCGCCGCGACTTTGTCCAACGCCTCCGCGCCGTCGTGGGCGATCCCCACCACCCCGATCTCAGGATCGGCGTCCAGGATTGCTTCCAACCCTTCGCACACAATCCATTGGTCGTCGCAGATTAAGACTCGGATCATAAAGCCCCCCGACGTAAAACGTAATTCGTAAAACGTAAGTTCGGCGCAATAGATATTACGTTTTACGTTTTACGTTTCAGTGATCAGCCGCAGCGTCGTGCCCTGGCCTGGGCGCGCTTCGATCTCCAATATACCACCGATGAGCGCGGCGCGTTCGCGCATCCCCTGGATGCCAAAATGGTCAGCATCGAGCTTGGCGTCTGGGGCAATACCGCGCCCGTCGTCGCGCACCGTAAGCGTCAGACGACGATCCACCCGCGCGAGCGATACTGTCACGGCGCGCGCTTCGGCGTGCCGGGCGATGTTGTCCAGCGCCTCCTGCGTCACGCGATAATACGCCTGTTCCACTTCCGGCGCGAGGGTTCCCACATCCGCCTGGATGTCCAGGGTCAGCGATAGTTCCCACAGATCGGCGAAATGCTGCGCCAAACTTTTGAGCGCCAACGCCAGACCCATATCCTCCAGCGGCGTGGCGCGCAAATCCTGCAACGCGCGCCGCGTCTCGTTCAACCCCTCGCGCGTAGCCACCAATGCGTGATCCAGCAGGCGTTCGGCTTTGGGCGAGAGGGGCTGCGCGATCGTCTCCAGCGCGTCGAGCTGCACGGCCAAGCCGCTCAAGGTATGGGCCAGCGTGTCGTGCAATTCGCGCGCCAACCGGTTGCGCTCCCGGCTCACCGACAACTGCTCCAACGTCATCGCGTAGCGCGCCAACTTGCGATTGGCCTCTGCTAACTCCTGCCGCTGTCGCCGTTGCTCGGACATCAAGTGCGTGATAATGTATCCGATAAAGAGAAAGAACAGCGAGCGGGTCACAATCGCGCCGCCGTCGAAGAGCACGTGGATGGCGTAGGTTGCCGACGCCAGCTTGACGATGGCGAGTTCCAGCAACGCCGTGCCGACGCAATACAGCGCAACGTAGCCAAAATGGTACTGCCAGGCCGTCAGAATGAGCGGTACGGTCAAAAAGGGAAAGATTAGCCAGAATTCCAATAAGCGCGTCGAACCGTACACGCTGAGGATGTAGCGAATCTCAAGAATCGGCCCGGCAGAGGCGACAAGCAAAGCAAGCGGCAAGTAATAGCGTCCACAATGACGCGGGAACCACGCCCGCGAGAGAAGAACGTAGAGGAAAACCGTCTCGCCCACAAAAAGCGCCCCCGTAGGGAACAACGCCAGGTCAAACGGCACGCCAATCCAAAATATATAGATGATGGCGACCAATCCCATGGCGGCCAGGCGCACGAAGACATAAGCGCGAAAAATGGGCAATAGTCCAGGTTCCAGCGTATGCTCATTCATAACAAATATCATAGCACATTTTTGAGAGCCGTCAGTTTTCAGCTTTCAGTTTTCAGCCGTCAGCCGTCAGCCCTCAGATTGAAGAGGAGATCACTGAAAGCTGATGGCTGAAAGCTGACCGCTGACAGCTATATGACTCCAATCATTAAGGTAAGAGAATGGTTATGACTCGAATCACTTTCACAGAAAGCACAAATCTGGTATGCTGACCGTTATGGATAATAAGATAAACGTCTTCTTAATGTCACAGAAAACGGAACCGGCGTTCCGGCTGCGGGATGTCACCAAGGTTTACGAGACCGGGGGCGCGCCATTCACGGCGCTCAAGGGCATCACGGCGGATTTCGGGCGCGGCGAATTTGTGGGTATCGTCGGCAAATCCGGGGCCGGCAAATCCACGCTGGTCAACGTGATGACCGGCGTGGATCACCTCACCGGCGGCGAAATCTGGGTCGGCGACACCGCGCTGCACGCTCTCGGCGAAAACCAGATGGCGCTCTGGCGCGGACACAACATCGGCGTGATCTACCAGACATTCGAGCTGTTGCCGCAGCTCTCGTTGCTGGATAACGTGCTGCTGCCGATGGACTTCTGCGGGCTGTATAAGCCGCGCGAAAGCGTCGCCCGCGCCAAACAACTCCTGACTCAGGTAGGCTTGCAAGAACACATGGCGAAGCCGCCGACGCGCATCTCCGGCGGGCAACAGCAGCGCGTCGCCATCGCCCGCGCGCTGGCGAACGATCCGCCCATCATCGTCGCCGACGAGCCGACCGGCAACCTCGACTCGGCGACGGCAGAAGCGATCTTCGCGCTCTTTGAGGGTCTGGTCGCCCAGGGCAAAACCATCGTGATGGTCACGCATGATGCGTCTTTGGCGAGGCGTTTTAGCCGCGTGCTGCATATTGTGGATGGAGAGTTGGGAGTAGGGGAGTAGGACTATCCGATCTTATCTACTGTCAGGGGAATTTACAAATGGGAAATGATGACAAGGTACTACGCCAGGAGCTTTCTGACGACGCTTTTATCCAGATGCGGCGGATTGTGAAGACGTTTAAGACGCCAGCCGGCGATTTCACGGCGCTCAAGGGCGTGGATGCGGATTTTCGACAAGGCGAGTTCGTCAGCGTCGTCGGCAAATCGGGCAGCGGGAAATCCACGCTGGCGAATATGATCACCGGCATTGACCGCCCGACGTCCGGCGAGGTAAAAATCGGCGCTACCTACGTCCACACGCTCTCCGAAAGCGCGATGGCGAAATGGCGCGGGCGCAATTTGGGCGTCGTTTTTCAATTCTACCAACTGCTGCCGATGCTTTCGCTGCTGGAAAATGTGATGCTGCCGATGGACTTCTGCAATATGTACGCTCCCGAAACGCGGGAACGGCGCGCGATGGAACTGCTGGACATGGTCGGATTGGCGGACTACGCGCACAAGATGCCCTCCGCCGTCTCCGGCGGCCAGCAGCAGAGCGCGGCGATTGCGCGCGCGCTGGCGAACAATCCGCCCGTCATCATCGCCGACGAACCCACCGGCAACCTGGATTCGCGCGCAGCGGAGGCGGTCTTCGGGATTTTCGAGAGCCTCGCGCAAAACGGAACAACCATTTTGATGGTCACACACGACGGCGCGCTGGCAAAACGCGCCGCCCGCACCTTGCTCTTGGCCGATGGCGAAGTCGTCAACGCGACAGTCGCCAACGTTCTGCCGCTCCTCAGCCACCAGCAAATGCTCCGAGCCACCAAGCAACTCGAAGTGCGCCGCTTCGCGCCCGGCGAGCCGATCATCCGCGAGGGGATGGAGAACGACCATTTTTATATGATCGCACGCGGCGCGATTGACGTCACGCTACGGCAAGCCGACGGGCAAGAAGAGACTATCGCGCAGATGGGGCCGGGGCAGCACTTCGGCGAAGTGAGCCTGCTGCAACCGGGCCGCTCGATTGCGAACGTCAGGGCCGCGCTGCACGCCCCGGTGGAAGTGCTCGCCTTGAGCCGCGCCTTCTTCGTCGAATTGTTGAACGACGCCCACGCAATGCGCGAACAACTCACGCGGACCGCACGCGAACGCGCGCAGGAAAACACCGGCTTCCGCGAGAAATTGCGCGCGACGATGGCGGCATTGACGCGGGGAACCTCATCCCGCCTGAGCCTGGACGCCGAGTAGAAAGGCGGCGCGATGTTTCGACCGCGTTGGCGCAAAGTCCTGGCCGATCTGTGGGGGAACAAGACCCGCACGCTGTTGGTCGTTGCTTCGATTGCCGTGGGCGTGTTCGCCATCGGCGTCATCACTGCAACTTATGTGATGCTCAAGGCAGACCTCAACCTTAGCTACGCATCTTCCAATCCCGCCAACGTCGCCCTGATGACCACGCCGCTCAACGACGATATGGTGGACATCATCCGCCGCATGGACGAGGTCGGCGACGCGGAAGCCTTCACCACGGCTTCCCTGCGCCTGCAAACCGGGCCGGATAGCTGGAAGACGCTCACACTCTACGCCTTTCCCGACTACGAGGCGCGCAAGATTCACCGGCTTTTATCGCCCGTTGGCGCGACCGCCCCCGCCGACCGCGAGATCATCCTGGAACACAAAACGCTGGCGGCGCTGAACGCGGCTATCGGCGACGCGCTGGAGGTCGAATTGCCCGACGGCGCGCGGCGGCGGCTCACCATCGTCGGCGCCGGCGTAGACCAGAGCGAGATCTACGGCATCATCCTCGGCGACCTGCGGGGCTACGTCACCTTCGACACGCTGGAGTGGCTCCGCCAACCGACGCTGATGAACCAGCTTTATGTGACGGCGGCTGAATTCCCCAACGACAAGTCCCACGTGCAGCGCGTCGCCGCCGCCGTCGCCGACCGGCTGGAACGCGCCGGGGCGTCCATCTTCCGCACCGAGACCGCGTTGCAAGACAAACACCCGCTCGATTCGATCATCAAGGCGCTCATCGCCGTGCTCATCATCCTGGGCGTACTCATCGCTTTCCTGAGCGGCTCGCTGATCGCCAACACGATGTCCGCGCTGTTGAGCCAACACCTGCGGCAGATCGGGATTATGAAACTCGTCGGCGCGCGGCGCGTCCAGATCACGGCGATGTATTTTGTGTTGATTATGAGCTTCGGCCTCGTGGCGCTTGTCGTCTCCATGCCAGCGGCGAGCGTGGCGGCCTACGCGCTGTTGGGCTTTATCGCGGACATCGTCAACTTTGTGATGCAAGATTTTCGCGTTGTGCCGCAAGCCATCATCGTCCAAATCGTCATCGGGCTGATCGTGCCCCCGGCGGCAGGCATCCTGCCCGTGCTCACCGGGGCGCGCATCACCGTGCAGAAAGCGATCAGCAGCGCCGGCCTCGGCGCCGGGCAGCAGAAAAAGGGCTGGCTCGACCGCCTGCTGGAACGCCTGAAAATCCTCTCGCGCCCGCTGTTGATTGCCATCCGCAACACCTTCCGGCGGAAGGGGCGTCTGGCCCTCACGCTGTTCACGCTGACCCTGGGCGGCGCGGTCTTCATCGCCGTCTTCAACGCGCAGGTTTCGCTGGATACCAAAATGGAGCAGGTGACGCGCTACTTCGGCGCCGACGTGCAACTAGATTTTGTGGACAGTCAGCGCGTGGAGAAAATCACCGGCCAGGCGTTGACCGTTCCGGGCGTGGAGCGCGTCGAGGTCTGGCTGACGACCGGCGCGGATTGGTTACACACTGACGAGAGCATTCCACCTTCCACCATCGGCGTCATCGCGCCGCCGGCCGACAGCGACCTGATTGACCCGACGCTCCTGCAAGGGCGCTGGCTGCTGCCCGGCGACCAGAACGCCATCACCGTCAACGAAGCCTTCTGGAACGAAGCGCCCGATCTCAAACCCGGCGACACCCTGCGGCTCAAACTGGCCGGGCGCGAGGACGATTGGATGGTCGTGGGCATCTTCCAATACACCGGCTTCGACGACCTGGTGGCCTACGCGAACTACGACTACGTCGCGGGCGAACTGCAACAGACGCGCCATTCATCGAGCTACCGCATCGTGACGACCGAGCACAGCCTGACATTCCAGGAACAAGTCAGCGCCCAACTCAACGCGCACTTCCGCGACCTGGGCCTCAAGGTGAGTAAAGCCGAAGCCGGCAAAGCCTTCAACGCCTCCGTGACCGAAGTGCTCGGCATCCTGACCGCCGTGCTGCTGGTGATGGCGTTGATGACGGCCCTGGTCGGCAGCATCGGCCTCACCGGGACGATGAGCATGAACGTGATGGAGCGCACCCGCGAGATCGGCGTGATGCGGGTCATCGGCGCGCACAACCAGATCGTGTCCAAGCTGGTGATCGTCGAAGGATTGGTGATTGGGCTGATGAGTTACGCGCTAGGGGCAACCCTGTCGTTCCCCATCAGTGCGCTGCTGTCCAACGTGATCAGCCTTGCCATTTTCAACACGCCGGCGCCGTTCGCCTTCACCGCGCAGGGGTTCCTCATCTGGCTGATTGTGGTGATTTTCCTATCCATGGCGGCGAGTCTGCTGCCCGCGCGCAACGCTTCGAAGCTGACAATTCGGGAAGTGTTGGCGTATGAGTAGGTGGCAGCTTTCAGCTATCAGCTATCAGCTATCAGCCGTCAGTTATGGTTCGGGGTGGTCTCTGACTGCGCCCGCCAATGTTGTGAGTGAACAGAGAAAAGATGAGAAAAAGTTTTTGCATTATCGTTGGATTTGTGATTGTAGTGTGGCTGGCGGGATGTAACGGCGCGGCAAATACAGCGGCAACGCCATCATCGGGGCAGGTTCCGGCGGCGGATGGCGGGACAATTCCTGTCGTGGTGAAGGATGAGCAGGATGCGATACACGCCGAGGGCATGGTCGAACCGGCGCGGGCGGTCACGCTGCGCGCGGGCGCGGGCGAGCTGATCGTCGCTGCGCCGGTCGCTGAAGGCGCGCGGGTGACGGCGGGTGACGTGCTCGTGCGCTTCGACGCCGCCGACGCCGAACTCGCCATCCAGCAGGCCGAAGCCGGGCTGGCCCTGGCGCGGGCGCAGCTCGATCTGGCGCAAGCCGGAGCGCGCCCGGAACAGATCGCCGTCATCGCGGCGCAACTGGCCGCCGCCGATGCGCTGCTGGCGCAAGCCACGGCGCAGCGCGACGCCGAAAACGCCCGCGCCGCGCAAGCCGACGTCCTCGACGCGCAAGCCGGGATGATGGAAGCCGAGCTAACCCACACCCAGGCCGACGAACTCCACGACGATATGATGACGTGCTACACCTACACCCTCCCCGATGGCAGTGAACAACAAGCCTGCCCCACCCTGGGCACTTACGAAGAACTGACCCGCTTCCAGATGGAAGCCGCTTACGCGGCGCTGCTTGCCGCGCAGGCGCAGTACGGCGCAACGCAAGGGCTGATCGCCCCACAGCGCAACGCGGCCCAGGCCGCCGTGCAGTCGGCGGAGGCGCAGCGCGACGCCGTGCAGGCGCAGCTCGATCTGGCGCAGGCCGGCGCCCGCGCCGAAGCCGTCGCCGTCGCTGCCGCCGCCGTGCAGCGCGCCGAGACTGCGCTGGCGCAGGCCAAAGCCGCGCTCGATTTCACCGTCGTCACAGCGCCATTTGATGGCGTACTGACCGCTCTGCCGGTCAACGCCGGCGACACCGTCGCAGCCGGCGAGCCGCTGGCGACGCTGGCGACGTTGGATCAATTGCAGATCAAGACAAAAGACCTGACCGAGTTGGATGTCGTCTCCATCACAGTTGGACAAAGCGCGCGGGTCACGTTGGATGCAAAACCCGACGCGCCGCTGCCGGGGCGCGTTGTCCGCATTGACCCGCAGGGCAACAACTACCTGGGCGACGTGATCTACACCGTCGTCATCGCGCTGGATGCGCCCGCGCCGGATTGGTTGCGGTGGGGGATGACGGCGCAGGTAGAAATGAAGAATGAAGAATGGAGAATGGAGAGTGGGGAGGCAATCACCCAACCACCTGACAACCCAACGCTTCCGATCATTGCGGAGGCGCTGCTTGAACCGGGGCGATGGAGCCAACTGCGGTTGACAGTCGGCGGACGAGTGGCGGAGAAGTTGGTTGTGACGGGCGACCGTGTCGCGCAGGGGGACGTACTGCTGCGGCTGGATGCGGCGCTGCCGGCGTTAGCGGTCAAAGAGGCCGAAGCTGCCGTCGCCACGGCGCGGGCGCAACTGGCGCTCGCGCAGGTGGGCGCGCGTCCCGAAGAGATTGCCGCCATCGAAGCCAGGCTCGCTGCCGCGCAAGGCGAACGCGAACGCGCCATTGCCCTGCGGGAACAGCTCAAAGCCGGGACGGAGGCCGAAGCCGCCGGCGCGCAGGCGCAACTGGAAGCGGTCAGCGCGGCGTACAAACAGGCGCTCGTCACCATCGGCCAGAGCGACGATGCGGACGACCGCAAGCGTCTCAACCTGCTGACACTGCGCGTACAAGCGGCGGAAGCGCGCGTCGCAGCCTTACCGAAGGTCGCCGCTGCGCGGTTGCGCGCTGCGAACGCCGGCATCCAGACCGCCGAAGCCAACATCGCTATCCTCCAGGCGGAACTCGATCTGCTGCTGGCTCCGCCCACGCCGGAGAGCATCGCCGTGGCCCAAGCCGAAGTCCGGCAAGCGGAGGCGATGCTGGCGGCAGCGCACATCGCCCTCGCCCGCACCGAACTGCGCGCGCCGTTTGACGGCGTCATCACGCAGGTCTTCATTGAGGTGGGTGAAAACGTCGGCGCGGGGCAGCCTGTGTTCATTTTAGCGGATGTGGAGCAGCTCCAACTGACGACCATTGACCTTGACGAGCGCAACGTCATCCGGCTTGTGGAAGGCCAAACCGTCCAGGCGACGGTGGACGCGCTGCCGGGGCGCGTCTTCACAGGACGCATTACACACATCCAACCGCAAAGCGTGGACTATCGCGGCGACGTCACCTATCCCCTCACCATCCAGCTTGAAGAGAGCGCGTCGGAGCTGCGGTGGGGGATGCGGGCAGCAGTCGAGATACCGTAAGGTTCTTTATCCTACCGTATGGCTCTTCAACAACCGCCCCTCAAAGTAGGTCAGCAGGCCGCCGACGCCGAACAGCACGATGTTGAGGATGAACGGCAGGCTGCGGTTGATCTCTGAGAGCTGCCCGCCGATCCAGCCGAAGGGTGAGGTAACGACGATGACAAGGACGGAGAGCAGTCCCATAATGCGGGCGCGCTCTTTCGCATCCACCGCCACCACGATCAGCTTGTCGAGTAGCGTGGAGGCCAATGGGATGCTGCACGCTTCCGCAACCGTTGATAGCACCAACAGCCAGACGTTGCCCACCGGCGTCAACAGCAGTAAGACCTGACTCGCGGTCAGTCCCAGGAAGCCGACGACCATCAACTTGCGGGTATCTTTTGTCCCCAGGCGCGGCATGATGGTGAAAAAGAACACCAACATCGTCACCGAGCGGGCAAAGGCGTACCAGGCCAGATGCGCGGCAGGGAATTGCAACTTTTCGGTGACTAAAATGGACCAGAACGTACCGCGCACCGTGGCGGTGATCCCCATGATGATCATCAGGCCCGTCGTGTACAACGTCGTCGGGCTATGCAGAATCTGCTTGAGCACACCTTTCGATTCGCCCACGACGGCGAACAACGGCTGGTGGCGGGTTTCTTCCATGCGAACCAAACCCTGCCCGGTTTCCTTCGCCAGGGCATTGAGGATGACAAATTTGGCCGTCATCATTACGAACGAGAGCACGTACAGGCCACGGATGGTGGGGATCAGGCTGTATTTATCAATCAAGAAGCCCGTCAACGGAGAAACAAACGCCGCCAGCAGACCGGCGATGTAAATCCACGAATAGATGTCCACGAGCAGACGCTCATCCGTGTCCTCAACGAGCAGACATTGCCAGGAGTTGGCGGTCACACGCCACACCGCATTAACAATCACGCCCAAAAGGAAGTAGGTGAAGTTCTGCGCCACGGCCCAGATCAAGCAGGGGATGCTCCACGAGATGATGTCGAAGATCAATGTGGTGCGCTTGCGGCCTAGTTTGTCGGTGATCGGGCCGCTCAGCAGCGCCCAGAAAACCTGGAGAACCAGACCAATGCTGGCCAACAGCCCAATTTGCACGTCGGTGAGGCCGAGCGCCAACATATACACCGAGACATAAGGTGAGTATAGGTTGAACGGAATGCCCCACAGCGGTTCGGTGTACACACACCCGCGCGCGTTGCCGCGCAATCTGCGTAACGTTTCAACTAAGGGATGATCGCTAAACATGACACCTCTGATTTTTTGCAGCACACTCAAGCAATATGGAGGCGCGGACAGCGCGCGACGAGGTCTTCGTTGAGCGTCACGCCCAGGCCGGGGCCTTCGGGGATGGGCATGTGTCCATCCTTGACCTGAAGCTCCAACGGCTCGTTGACGATGTCGTAGGCGATCCGGTCGCGGAAGGGCACGAGTTCCTGGACGATGAAGTTGGTCATACATGCATCAAGCTGCGCCGCGACCGCCGTGGCGATAGGCCCGTGGCAGTTGTGCGGCTGAACGTGCAAATCGTAGGTCTCGGCATACGCGGCGATCTTTTTGACTTCGGTGATGCCGCCGGCCAGGCCGATGTCGGGCTGAAGGATGTCCAACACCTGGCCTTCGATGTACTCACGGAACATATAGCGGGTGTAGAGGCGTTCCCCGGCGGCGATCTTCAGCAGGACGTTGTCGGCGACCTTTTTCATGCACGCCACGTTCATCGCGTCCACCGGCTCTTCGTAGAAGTAAGGGTTCAGGTCCGCCAAACGACGCCCCATTTCGATGGCCGAGGTCGGTCCGAACCAGCCGTGACACTCGATCATGATGTCCACATCCGGCCCGACGGCATCGCGCACGGCTTTGACGCGCGCGTAGCCCAGATCGGCGCGCCACGGTTCCAGCATCCGCTGGTTAGGCGTTCCCCGTCGCTCCGGCGACGGCGTGAAAGGATTGAACTTGAGCGCACTGTACCCCAATTCCACCACACGCGCGGCGATCTCGCCGTACTCCTCGACCGTCTGAGGCACGCGGTTGTTTTCGAGCGTCCATTCTCCGCTGTACCAGCCATTGGCGTAGACCTTCAGCGTATCCCGCACCTTACCACCTAACAATTCGTAAACCGGGCAGCCCAGCGCCTTGCCTTTGATGTCCCACAGCGCCTCGTCAATGGTGCTCATCCCGCCGTAGACAATCGGCCCGCCGCCCTGCGCCCAGAAAGTGCGCCGGTAAAGCGCGTCCCACA
>DAOUAQ010000256.1:0-37273 GCA_034433375.1 Anaerolineae bacterium
CACGAACGCCCGCATCAGAGCTTGAAGTATACCACGCCTGTTAAGGTTCATTACGGGGCGTCATGAGTGAGATGTCGGTGTCCCCGCTTCAACTTATTCTAACCCATTTGTGGTCTAACAAATGGGGGTAAGCTCAGACGATCACCAGACGCTTCATGCCTGCAACTAGATTGTGAACATCGGTTACCTCAAGCACTGCCACCCACTTGACTGCAGTCGTAGGAGGTTCTGGTGTAGGTGTAGGATATGGGGTTTTTGTTGAGGTAGGGCCCGGTTTAGGTGTTGGGTTTTTGGTTGCAGCTCGTGTTCGCTCAGATGTGCCTTGTGTTGGTGAAATGGTCTCACTCAAATCTGAGGATTCATTCGGGGAAGCACATCCAGACAAAGCATATACGATGCTAATCAGACAGATGATAGACCATACCACTACTACACGCCTACTAATCATATGTAACCTCCTATAGTTTGTCGAACGCAATACTCCCAGTGTGTTGACGCACAGGATAGGTGAAGTATGGTAGACCCAACCACGGCGCGGATGCTACCGACGGTCTATGCCCTGGAAGGAATTGAAGTCGCGGGGCGGTTTTTGTTCCAAGGGTAAGTATAGGAAAACTGCTAAAGATGCAAGCCTTCAACACTGAGTCAATGGCGCACTGGCACAGTTGGAACAAGCAGCAAGTCAGCCCGCGTGCATTGCAGGCGGCTAGTGGCTTGGCCGAGTCGGGCGGCTATGGCGCCGAGACAGTAGTGGCACTGGCAATGACACGATAAGGCTTGTCGACGGCTCTGAGCACAAATGTGATCTCTTGTGCTTCCAGCTCTTCACAGCCTACCATTAGCTGCATGGTAGATTGACGGCCAATACGCCACCCCCAATCACAGGACACTTCTATGTCCAGCGGATGTATGATGCAGAACATTTCCTTGTTCCGTGGCGCTGAGTCCCATGCTTCTTGCGAGATACGCAACGTCACGCCTCGGATGATGCCGTCCTGTCTGCGCCCCACCTCTTCTACCTCCATCGTTGCAGCGGGCTCTTCGTCTGTCGCAGGGGGTTCTGGTTGTTGCAGCTCCGTGGTTGTTTCCGTCACACCGTAGATCGCGATGGCCCCGCTCTTGTCCAGTGCAACCAGGTAGCGACCATCTGGGGAGAACACCGGGGCACACACGTATTGTCGAGAACAATGGTCGGGCAGAATACGCAACAAGGTCCCGTCGCTCGCCCGGTACAGTTGTGCGGTGCCATCCGTGGTGCCCAATGCCAGGATGGTGCCGTCGGCTGAGAAACTGAAATCGAGGACACTGGTGGCCTGTCCGTTCCCAATCTTCCGTACGAAAGTCCCGTCATCTGCTCGCATCAGCCGCACCGCGGCATCGGCCCCAGACACCGCGAGCATCGTTCCGTCCGGTGAGTAAGCCAGTCCATCAACGGTACGGGCGGCGGCGCGGAAACTCAACAGGGGTGTGCCGTCGCTCACATTGAGCACCGTCACGAATCCCCCAGACATTCCGCAAGCCACAGACTGACCATCGGGAGAGAAGGCAACCTCTCCAGGAGAATCGGGGACGGCTAAACGCTGGGTGTATGTGCCATCCTCAACGTGCCCTATGGCAACAGATTTGTCGCCCAGCGCAGCGACTGCGACGAGGGAGCTGTCCGGCGAGAAAGCAACATCACTCAGAGCACTGGTGAAGTACGTTCCTGGCTGGTCTGTAGGCCTACTGATTTCATCCATCTTGATCACTGGAGCGAAATCGAGTGCACGCATCACATATACCCGACTTCCGAACTCCCGGATCGCGAGCAGCTCACCGTCAGGGGAAAATTCCAGTTGGCCTATGTCCTTGATTTGAACTTCGAGCTGATAGGTCTGAGGGGAGCTGTCACCGAAACGCAAGACGTAGATGGCAGTCGGTGAGGCGGCTATCAGTCGTCGCCCGTCGGGGGATATGGCCAGTGCCTCCACGGACTCATCAATGCGCAGTTCACCCACCTTGCCAATGCGACTGGAAGTCTCCAGCGAGATGCTTTCTCCCGTGCCGCCAAGCCTGGAGCTTTCTGCTGTCGCTTGTGCCTCCGGCACATCTCCGGCTTGGCTCTCAGGCGCGGTTGTGGCGGATCCCTCCATATCTTGATCATCCAGCGTCGCCGCAGCCTCAGCGGGTGATGTATTCAGGGGCATGTCAGACGGGCTGCCAGCGGTGGGCGCAGTCGTCGGGGGTACGGTTACTGTGTCATTCTTGCAACTTGGCAACAACAAGACGAGAGTGAGAAGGCCCACGAAGAGGGCAGTGCATCGCGTGACAAGGTTGGGATAGTTCATCTGACCTCCAATGTCGCGGCGAGCCGGGAGGGTATGATCGGGGTTCGCCGGGTGCAAAAGCCTAGACATAGGGTTAGGTTGGTACAGCTATATCACCATGGTATAGCTGGTCTATGTCTTGTCAAGTGGTGGACATTTTGGGGTGCATTTCAGAACGGGGCGACTTCACCTGAGAAACACTCAGACCGGTCTCCAGACCGTGCCCGCCCAGCGCCTAAGCCTGCGCTGGCGCGGTCAGAGACCGGCCACAGCGGGGACTGCCCCGAAAGTGAAATGCACCCGGGTAGTTCGGCAGTTCATAGCAAGTGTGCGTTGAGTATCTGATCCATCGAAAACCTATCCGATAGTACTTTCCCAAAAGTGAATATGACCACAGCGCCAATTCGCATGATAACGATACATTGTCCCGTCCAGAGCTTTCCACGTTCCGTGACGGTCATGTCCATTACCTGTACCTTGCCCGATTGGCAAGGCGCTTTCTCCATTTTGAATGGTCAACCACTCTTGCTCGGTTATGCCTGAATACTGAAATCCGACTAACCTGGGATTCAGTTCGTTCAATGCCAGATAGACTCCCGCGTTCTCTATCTCCGGTCTGAACCAGGTTGTAGTGTTTTTATATCGGATCAACGCCTGCTGATAACTATCCAGACAGTGTTGGTGATGTTTTTCGTGTTGCCGCACATCACTAGCCAGATTGGAACAATAGCGCATATGGCAAAAATCACAGGATGCAGATTGACAGTCCATCATTACTCTATTCTCCTTTATTGAGTTCATCTTGTCATCTGGGTATAAGTCGGTGTTGTCAGTCTGAGGAGTGTTCTTTTTCTTTTCGCACCTGACTGCCGACTAAAGGAGACGCTTTTCCTCATCCAACGATAAAGGCGAAGCGCCTCCCATATTTATGGACACCGCGAGTTGTATCTGGCTGAAGGGCTATTTCTGACTTTGCTTCTCCTCCTCCCTCCTCCCCACGAACCGCCATTGTGTCGCCACGACCTCCACCTTGGCCTGCTGCACAAAGCCCTGCGCGTTCGCCGCCAGTTCATTGCGCTCGGCATCGCCCAAGCCCTCGGCCCGGCGCACCAGGTGCACCAGGTTCTCCCGCGTGTCCCGCTGCTGCAAGAACCCGGCGACTTCCACCTGGTCGCCCTGGTTCCACGACGGCGCGCGACCCACGGCCTGCGGGAAACACACATCGATGGCGTCGAAGTTCTTACCGTCAGGATTTGGCAACATCCCCGGCTGGCGTGGGATCAACACCCGATACACCGTCGTCTGATCCGGCGACACCCGCCGCCGAACCACTGTCCCTGATAAAGATATGTTGTTCATAGATTCCTCCTTGTTAGATTCTTGATACTGGTTACTGGTTGCTAGTTGCTCGAAGCTGGATAAGCAGTAACCAGCAACGAGCCAACGAGCAACGCCCTACGGCTCCAACACCGCCTGCACCTCGATGACGGGAATCGCCAGTCCCGGCGTGAAGCTGCCACACTGCACGCCGCTGGCGTCAGCCCCGGCGGTCTGGGCCGCAGCCCAGGTGATCATTGGGGTGAAACCAAGAAGGCGCAAGTCGTATACACACCACGCCCCTTGTAGTTGACCAGAGCAGCCGAACAGCGGCCCGGTATGGTTCCGCCAGCGCCATTCCACGCATTGTTCCAACTGATACCAGTCGGCCTCTCCAGCGTGTTCCCCGGAACTACACCCGCGCGCCGAAATGCCCAACGGCGGTTCGGCGCGGTAGAAGCAGTCGCCCCACTCGCGGCGTGTGCATTGCAGTTCGTCGTACTTCCACGTCCACTGTGGATACCACCAGGTCTGTACCCCGCCTTGATACGCCGGCATATCCCAGGCCAGCACCCGTTCGTCACAGGTACAGTCGCGGTCCTGACACGCCGGATTCCAGCGCGGGCCGTTGGCGGTGAGGCCATACGACGAGGTCTGAAAGGTGTGTTCCAGGTACACCCCTTGCGCGGTGCTGCCGCCGCCATTCCACTCGCGGTCATCCACGGTAATCAAGGACGCATACGGCGGAGTGTAGCCATAGACCGCCGCTGCCCCTTGCATCCAGCGTTGCCAGGCCGCGCCGAGTTGCAGGTTCACCCGCGTGCCTTCGACAGGTTGACCCACCGGCGCGGGACAGGAAGGCGCGTCATCAATGTCGCTGTACGTTGCCCCGTAGTCCACGCTGCACGGGAACGCCTTGCCTGTGGAAAAGGCTTCCGCGCGGTTGGGCGCGCCGGTGTACCAGATTTTGGTCGGCAAGCCCACCAAGGAACGTGGCCAGGGGTTGCGCAAGACCTGCGCGGGGGGAATCAAGACTTGCACGTGGATGTCCCAACTCCAACGATCACAGGTCTGGTCAATGCCACCGGGGTAGACATTGGGCACATCGTCACAGGGCCAGACATTGGGTTCGCCCTGACCGGGCGTGGCGCGTGGCGTCGGTGTGACCGGATTGCACTCGCCTTCAGCGGCGCAGCGCGCGCGGATGACGTAGCAATCGCCCCCGTTCACACACCACCATAGCACCACGGCCTTGCCCGCTGGACAGCCGGGCATAATCCCGTCCGGACCGGAGACGATACAGGTGGAGCGGTAGTAGCCGTTGCCGGGCAATCCTGCCGGGGGCGTCGCCGTGGGACGCGGCGGAGCAGGCGTACCACCGCCGCCAGAACCGCCGCCACCAGGCGTCGGTGCTGGTGGAGCCGGCGTCGCACTGCCGCCACCCCCGCCTCCACCAGATCCACCGCTGGCGCACCTGAAGCAGCCGCTCAGGGGATCACCACAGCAGGAGTTGGGTGCAGGGGTGCAACACGCGCCCACCGGTGCGACTAGCGCCGCCAGCGCCCACAGGACGAGTCCGCTGACCAGCAGCAAGAGGCCGATGCGGAGTATAACCTTACGTTTGTCGCGCTTTTGCATCGTCACCTCCTCTACCACGTGTCCGGCGGGGCGGGCAAGGCTAGGGCTTCCCAGCCGGTGAGTCGCCAGCCGCCGTCCGCGCCCTGGACAAACGTCGCCGTCACCAGGTTGTCACGAGCGTCGATCTGGTCATCGCCAAGCTGCGCCAAACACGGCACGCTGCCTGTGGACTGACACATCGCCGGCTCGAAGATCAACACGGCCTGGATACCGAGTACCGCCTGGGTCACAGCACAGTGTGTCGTATCGTCACAGCGAATGGGGTTCTCCGGCCCCAGCGCGGTGTGGACGAAGACGAACGGCGTGTCCAGCAAGGGCCAGGCAAAGTCTGCGGCCAAGCACTCCCGCGCCTGGGCAATGCTGGCATTGTAGTCATAGGCTAACAGCGTCGCTTCATCAGCAGCCGCCACGCGGGTACGCTGCAAGAGCACGGCGAACGCTGCGCGCAACGCTTGTTCCTCGGCGGCGGGCGGGGTGAGATACACCGCACCAGTGCGGTCGTCGCGCTGTTCCTGCCAACCGGTTGGGCGCGGTGTGACCGTGGGCGACGCTGTAGCCGTCACTGTGGGCATTGACGTCGCCTCCAGATCAATGCGCGGCGCGGTGAGCCAGCGATAGACCTGGACCCCACCGGCCAGCACGATACCGCCGAAGATGATCCCGACGGCCAGTAAGATGTAGCTGGTACGTTTGAGTTTGATTTGTTGTCGTTGTCGTTTCATTAGAGCCTCCTCCTTGTGAATTACGAATTAAGAATTGCGAGTTAAGAGTTAAGAATGAAGAATCAGCGAATCAGCGATTGAGCGAATGGGCGAATGGGCGTTCAGCATCATTCTCCATTCGCTGATTCTCCATTCGCTGATTCATTCGTTTTCCCCCGTTGCACCCCACGCGGGGCGGGCGCGGCCACGTACACTGACGTGCACCGTGGGACCACCAATGAGGATGACGGGGTGTAAGTCCGCTTGACAGATGAGTTCCACGCGGTTGGCCCACACTTGCGGGACGCCGCAGGTCACCTGTCCACGGGTATTGGTCGCGGCGATGCTCTGCGCCACGGTCGCGGCATTGGGCGTCAATGCCACGCGCCCGGTGCGCATATACAGCGCCACGTCAATTTCCTGGGCTGCCGCGTGCGCTGCCGCATCCGTTGCCATCTGTGCCAGCCGGTACGTGCGGTACATCAGGCCGCCCTCGATCAAGAGCGCTGCCATCAACAAGAGCAAGGGTAACAAGACCAAGACCCACACCAGCACTTGCCCTTGCTCGTCAGGGAGTCGGCCTCGCCAGCGCCCCTTACTCCCTACTCCATACTTCCTACTCCCTCTCCTCACTGCCATCGCGACTTCCACCTTTCGATGCGGAACGTTGCGCCCTGCCAGAGCGTCACGCGGTCGCCGCCGAAGAGCAGCGGGGCCAGCGGGATGTCATTGACCGGCACGGCGACGCCAGCATAGTTGGTCACCGTACCCCCGCGTTGCCAGCCGGCGGCGTCCAGTTGCCAGGCCATCGGCGCAGCGTCGATCCCGTTGGCGGTCAGGTTCATTGACGTGGCGCGGTACGCCTGGTACGCGGCCTGGTAGGGATTCAGGCTTTCAGAAGCGTAGCGTCCACCGCTGAAGGCAGCCTGGTCAACGGCGAGGGCGACAAAGAGCACGCGCCCAAAGCCGATGACGGCGGCCAGGATCAGGAGCAGCAGCGGCAAGGCGATGAGCATTTCGATGAGCGCCTGGCCCTGTTCGGTCTGAGTTGCGAGTGGCGAGTTGCGAGATAAGGGTTGCGAGTTATGAGTTTGCATTGTTCTACCTCCCATTGGTAAACGGCATTTTGGTAAGGGTGATCACCGTGTCTCGCGCGGTTGCGCCGGGCCGGATATAGGTCTCGACCAGGCCGACACGGTAGGCGGTGTAGAAGTCGCCGAAGGGCGCGCGGACGACTTCCCAGAGCACCGGGCCGGGTGTGACGTCCAAGACGCGGCTTTCCTCTGGCAACAAGGCCGCTTCCGGGCAGACCACGCACACCGGCTCGTTGCCCAACGTCCACAGAGTCACCGTCTCACCCGTGGCATTGACCAGGGTGACGGCGGCCACGGCAGGCGTGGGCGTCGCCAGATGCGCCTGCACCAGCCGCGCGCCGACCAGGGTACTTGCCGCGATGAGCAAGAGGACGCCCAGCGCCACACCTAGCCACCAGCGCCGGTTGGCGCGACGGTGTACCTGCGGGGTGAGAGGCCGCTGCACAACCAAGACCCACGTCGCCTGGCGCGGGACGGCAGGGAGCGTGCCCTGCAACCGCTGCGCCGCCAGATAGTGCCACACAGCGGAGACCTCGGCTTGCGTCTCCGGGTTGTCAAGGCGGTAGACTTGCCCTGCAGGACGCGCCTTGCGTGGTGAGGTCACGGTGAAGCAGTAGCTCACCCCCTGGTGATCCAGCGCGGTGAAGGCCAAGTCGTCGGCATTGATGTACGGCAGGGTATCTCCGACGATGCGCACCGGTTGGCCCAACGCATCAGTAGCGATCTGGCCGAGTAAGTGCTGCCAGGCGTCGGTATCCTGCAACTGCGCGGCGACGTCGCGGCGGTGGGCGGCGACGCGCGCTGCCGTGTCCTCAGCGATCATCCGCCGCTTCATCGCCAGGTCTTGCCGGGTATAGCCCACGAAGCGCACAATGAGCCACAGGATGAGTAACCCAATGCCGCCTGCCACGAGCCACACCCAGCCCGGCAACGTCGGCCATTGGGCGGGTGTGGCGGCGGTGTCCACGGTTGGGACACTGCTAAGCGTCGCTGTCGGTACAACTGTAGGTGTCGCCGCGTGCGTCACTGTCGGACGCGGCAAAGTGGCGGTCGCCATCGGCGCATCCAGTGTTGCTGTCGGCGATACCACCGTAGCCGTCGCAGTGGGCCAAACTGCCGTCGTTATCGGGGGCAGGGCCTCCGACGTTGCAGTTGGCAGTGGCTCCGGCGCGGGGGTCGGCGGCTCCGGCGCTTTGGTCGGCTCCACGACTGGCGTTTCCTCGACCGGCGGCGAAACCGGCGCGGGTGTGGGCGGCGGGGTGGGTTTCTGCGCCGCCACCGGCGCGGCCCACACCACTAACTCCAGCAAGAGCAGTGCAAGCAGTCGGCGCATCACGCCGCGCTCCTCCGCTTGCGCCATACAGCCCCGGCGCCCAACACGGTCAACACCAAGCCGGCTGCGCTGAGATGCCCCGCACGCCCTGTTTCCGGCAAGAGCACAATCTGCGTCTGCACTGGAATTGCCTCCGGTGTTGCCAACCCGGTCGGCGTTGGAATAACCGGCGGCTTGACCGGTGTGGGCGGCGGGGTAGGCTTCTCGGCGACGTACGCGGCCAAACCTGGTACGCGGCGCGAGATACGAGCGCCAACGTCGGGCATCGGTGTAGGCGGCGGCGCAGGTTTGTCACTGGTCGGCGGCGCGCTCTGCGGCAACGTCGCTGATCCGCGCGTTACCCGCACGGTATAGCCGGTGTCCGGCCCGTAAATGCGCCAGTCATAGCTGCGCACCAGGACACTGTAGACGCTGTTTGCCGGGGCCGTCCACACGATGCGCGAAGCCACGTCGTGCGGATAGTTGATGTCATCGTTCTCCGCCAGGGGCATTCCACAGTCGGTCGCAGCGAACAGGGCCAGCAAGGTGTCACCCTGTGGCCCTAGGTTGCCCGTTTCCAACACGTAGGTCTGCCCGGCGACGGCCTGAAACGCAAACCAGTCGTTGTCGTTCTCCCCGTCGAAATCCTCACGGTAGAACGTGTCTAGCGCAATGCTCAAGCCCGGACACGTGCCCGGCGCATCCCCGACCTGCACCACGGGTGGCGCAGGAGGATAGCCGCGCATCACCAACGGTAGGAAGATGCGGGTTGGTTGATAGACCTGTACTGTAGCCGAGTCACTGACCGGTCCATAGCTGTCGCTGTGCGCGACGGCGGTGTTCGTGAGGGACACACCTTCCGTCCCCGCATCCACCGTGGCGCGATAGGTCAGCACCGCGATTTCCTCATAGCTCAACGTCGCCAGGTGCAGCGTGAGCGTATTGTCACCGACCGTGACACTTCCTTTGTCCGCCGTGACGCTCTGCGGCAACAAGGTCAGGCCCACCGGCAACGTGTCGCTGAGGACGATGTTGGTCTGCGGGCGTACACCGTTGTTGGTCACGGCCACGATGAAAGTCAGCGTCTCCCCGACCTCGGTGCGCGTGGGAGTGACATCGCGGTAGGTCTTTTCGAGCACCAGCACCTCAGCGGCGTTGATGCCGGACCAGATACCGCCGGTCAGGGTGGCAGTCGCGCCTCGCGATGTGACGACGCTGGTTTGGCCCAGCGTGCCGTGCAGGGTGTATTGCCCGTTGGTCAGTATGCCACCGGCGGCGGCATTGGCCGTGTCCGCCGTGACGCGCTGCGGGCCGGGGGCTTGCGCCGCCACGGAGGCAGCGAGACAACAACTCAGAAGGAGCAGGAGTAACAGTGCACGTTGCATCATCATTCCTCGCATCATCGGCCTCCCTTACGGACACGTCGTCGCCCCAAAGGTCGCGCCGCGGCTCACCGCCACACAGGTGATGACGTTGAAGATGCCACCCGTGCCCACGAAGTCACTGTGCTTGACGAGGACGCGCTGCGGCTGCCCGGATTGTGTGTTGACCACCACATAGGTGGGCGCTTCCAGGATGCTGTGGTAGACCTCGATCCAGCCATCGCTGTTCAGGGCATCGCCGCTGGAACTCAGACGCGCGGCATTGGCGGTCAGGCGACTGTTGAGGTCTTCCACCTTGACGCCCATCGCGTTCGTCCCGCTGGCCGTGTATGCCCCCCCGTAGAGTGTTGCCTCTGCTGGGAAGGGCGGCGAAGTCATCTGCGCCTTGAGCATCAGCGCAACGTTGATCACACTCCCCCCGCTGACCGTCGCGCTGACGTTTTCCAACGTGGCGCGCCCGGCGACCCAGAGCGCGAAACTGCTCCGCGCTGTCCCGCTGGTGGTCACGGTGACATCGGCAACCAGCACATTGCTTTTCGCCGCCGGCACGAGGATACCCACGCGGGTCTGCCCGCTGCTGCCGCTGTTGGTCACAGTCAGGTCGCGCGCACTGGTGTTGCTGTCCAGGATCAACGTCGCTTTGTCCGTCGGACTGCCGTTGTCGTCGGTGATGTTGCCTTGCAGCACGGTCATATCGCGGCCCGCACCTTGCAAGTGAACATAGGGCTTAAGTGTCACCGTCTCAGCGTAGACGCCTGGCGCAATCCAGATCAGGTACGGGTTCGTGGCGCTGGCGTCAGTGATGCTGTTGACGGCGGCCTGCACGCTGGTGAAGTCCCCGCCGCTGGCAGCGACGACCAGGGTACGAGCATATCCCGGTGCAACGGGACTACCGCAGTCCCACCCCGCGCCATTCCATTGCGGCATCTGCCCGTTGACGCACGTTTGGGGAAGTTGGTAGGGTGTGGACAAGCTGAACTGTGTCCCGATCAAGGCCAGACCAGTCCCGCCAGTGTAGGTGGTATTGTCATCCGCCTCGCAGAGTACCGTACCTTCGGCATTGACCGCGCGGATGCTGCTCCCCGCCGCGCACGTGCCACTGACGCGGCGCTGCAAGTACGAGGTGTCCGCCGCCAGCGTCACATTGCCCGTTGTACCGCCACCGGTAAGCCCTGTTCCTGCGGTGACTGCGGTGATGTCGCCGCCGCTATCGTTGTCGGCGGCGCATACCCAGGCCGTCCCATTCCATTCGGCGATCTGTCCGGTGCTGCAACCTTGCGGCATACGATAGGGCGTTGCCAGATTGAACTGTGTGCCGGACAGAGCGAGTCCAGTCCCGGCAGTGTAAGTGGTGTCATTGTCCACCCCATCGGCAAAGCCTGCGGGCACACCGGTTAGCCCTGACCACGGTGCGCCGGTGACGCTGAAGGTTGTCCCGTCCAGGTACAACCCGGAACCCGCGTTGTAGGTCGTGTCGTTGTCCACGCCGTCAGCAAAGTCGTCCGGGATATGGGTGAAGTTGCGCCAATCCAGGTAGTAGTCCCCGGCCTGCCCATTGAGGGTATCGGCGTCGCCGGCAGTGTAGGCATATGTCGATGTGTGCGACGTGGTGTTGGTGATGAGAGTCAGTACTTGTACGTCGGTCACATAGCCAGCCTGGTTGACGACGGAGATGACCTCACTGGACGTGACATATCCGGCAGCATTGACTGCCGACAGTGCCTCTTCATCGGTATAAACCGTGTCGTTGTCCACGCCGTCCGCAAAGCCTGCCGGGATGCCGACCAAGCCTGACCACGGTGCGCCGGTGACGCTGAAGGTGGCGTCTTCCAATGCCAACCCAAAGCCAGCATTGTAGAGCGTGTCGTTGTCCACCCCGTCCGCGAAGTCATCAGGAATGTGGATGAAATTGTCCCAGTCCAGGTAGTAGTCCCCGGCCTGCCCGTTGAGTGTCTCCGCGTCGCCTGCGGTGAGGGCGTGGGCCACCGTGACGGTCAACGTGTGCGTGGTGCTCAACACGTCGATGACGCCGGTGGCGGTGAGATACCCGGCGGCGCTGACCGCAGCGAGGGCATCGGCGTCGGTGTAGAGCGTGTCATTGTCGATGCCGTCGGCAAACCCGTCCGGTACGTGGGTCAAGTTGCGCCAGTCGTGGTAGACCTCCGGTGCAGCCCCGCCCAACAGCGCCGCATCACCGGCAGTTGCAGCGTGTTCGGCCTGGAACGCGCCCAGCGCATACGCCACGGCGCCCAACCGCTGACGTGGGGTGAGCGTTTCACCGCCCACGGCGATCTCCAGGTAGGTGTCGCCGGTGAAGTGTACCGCATCAAGGGGCATTTCAGCGCCCAAGAGCAGCGCGAAGTAGCCGTCGGTGACGGTCACGGTATGTGCTTCCGGTCCCCAGAGTTGTTGCCCGGCGCTTTCCGCGTCCCACAGGCTGAAGGCCATTGGGTATGCACCGTCGGCCACCGGTAACCCGGCAACGTCCAGCAAGTGCCCTTGATAGGTCAAGAGGCGCGGCGTGGGTGGCGCAGTGGGCGCGGCGAAGGTCTGCACGCCGTGGGTGACGAGCAGCACTGCCAACAAAGCCAAAATCAAGATACGTTTAGGTCGCATAGAGTGAATCTCCTTTCCTTATGTAAGTTGTATTGATGTCATTCAAACGCGCCCGGCGCGGGCGGGCCAGGGTAGAACTGCTCCCAGCGGGTGAACGCGCCGGCGGTGACTTCCGGCGCGGCCAAATCCCACAAGAGCAGGGCGGGAGCGTCGTACCGGGTGGTCGCCTGGACGCCGCGTTGTAGCGCCAATGGCGCAACCGTGGTCTGTGCGCCGAAGTCCACGTTGCTGCCTTGGATAAAGCGCGCGGCCCACGCCTTGCCCGCGTCCACGGCGTTAGCCTTGCCCGCCATCGTGGTGGCATCCTGGGCGTAGGCGACGTTGTTCAAGCGTACCCAGTAGGCCCAGCCGACGCCGATGATCGCCCCGGTCAGAAACAGAAAGACCGGCAAGACCAGCAGCATCTCGATGAGCGCCTGGCCTTGTTCCTTTTGGTGTTGTGTCACTTTTTTCATCTGTGTGACTCCTGTATCAGGCCGGAGAAGGCGGCGTACCCACGTGGGCGGACCGCGCGCCTTCCCCGGCGCACGCTCTAAGGCGCGGTGATGGTCAGCGAGTTGACGCTGTTGGTCGCTTCGCCATACTTGCCGCGGATGGCGCGGTACAGCGCCAGCACCGCTGCAGCGACGACGAACACGCCGGCGATGCCGATGATGTACTCCAGCAAGCCTTGCCCCTCCTCGCGGGCCAATGCCTGCTTCACCCGCCCACGCTGCAAGGCGCTGAGCCGCCGCACGACGGGATGCGCCACGAGGCGTTGGCTGACCCGCAGATAGGTCAAGGTCATAGTATTGGTTGTGCGTTGCACAATGTTCATAGGCTTATCTCTCCTCCTCCTGAAGTGATTGATATGAAAACCTTTCTGGTTATGAGGGGACGCAGTGGGACTCACTGCGCCCCCCGGTAAGGTGCGGGACCGTTATGGGTTAGTTGTCGTCATTCAATAGGCATCACCTCCTTTCGTTGCACCGGGCATAGACGACTCACAGAAAGCCGCCTGTCCCCAGGCTGGCAAAGGCGCGCAATGCGCCGGGTGCGGCCAACACCAACAGTGTGGCGAGGATGGCAAAGAAGGCCGGGACGATCATCAAGACCGTGTTGCGGTAGCCCCGCGCCGTGATGCGCTGGGTCAACTCCGCCCGTAGCTCCTCGGCCAACGATCGCAACGCCTCACTCACCCCGCCACCCAACCGCGCCGCCGTGCGCAGCAGCGTCACGAATGGGATCAGCGGCGGCAGATTGCCGTTGCTTTCCAGCAGGGCTTCCACCCCCGCCGCCAGATCGCCGCTGACGTTGTAGTGCGCGGCGACGTAGCGCAGTTCGGCCACGAACACCCCACCGGGGCGCTCCGCCAACTGCTGCACCGCCTGGGCCAGGGGATGCCCCGCCGCCAGGAAGTTCGCCAGCCGATCCAAGGCCGAGGCCATATCGGCCAGCATCTGGTCGTCGCGGCGCGAGACCTTGCCCTTCAAGTCCATATCGGGCAAGAAGAAGCCCAACGCGGCGGTTGCGGCGGCCACACCCAGGCTAGTCGCGGGACTGAAATCCCCAAGTGAAGCCAGGATCAGCCCTGCTCCTAACCCTAGCACGGCCAACAGCGTGGCGCTGGCCACCTTGTAGGCGTAGAAGGTACGCCCATCGGGGTACAGCGCCCCGACCCGCTGCCAGAACCCGGCTTGTTTGAGTTGCGTTTCGACATCGGCAGCATCACGGCGCTGCAACAGGGTCTCCGCCCACGTCCCGAACAAGCGATCCACCAGGGGCCGTCGCGCCTGCACCTGTTCCAGGCCCAGACGCACCCGCAAGGTACGCGGGGCGCGGTGCTGACTGGCATTGAGCGCCAGGAACGTCCCCAGACCACCCAGGAAGGCAAACCATAGACTGTAGCTCATCGGGTCACTCCTTGGGCTTCCAGGTCAAGCCCCGCCTTGGCGATCTTCTGCGAGAGCAGGTAAGCCACCCCGGAGAAGACAATGGCGACGGCTAAGACAATTTGGCCTTCCAGCGTTGAGTAGAAGCCGCCTTCGTAGTCGCGCAATGCCAGTTTGAGCAAGGCCAGAAAGACGAACGGCGCAATGGCCACAATCGTGCCTTCGAGTTTGGGCTGTGTCTGGCGGGCACGGACCTCGTTCTGAATCTGGATCACGCCACGCAGCAGGCTTTGCAGCCCTTCGAGGACGGTCTTGAGTTTACCGCCCTGCTGTTCGCGCACCGCGAGCGCCTCGGCCAGCATATCGAAGTAGGGATTGTGGCGGCGTTCGGCCACCTGGTAGATGGCGTCGCTTAGCGTCGCGCGGGTATGCAAGGATGTGACCACCTGTACGAAGTCGCTGCGCACCGGCTCGCGCATATAGGGCGTGGCCTCCTGCAAGGCGGCGGTTAGGTTGGGATTGGCGCTGTAGGCCCGCAGCAGCGTCTCGATGGCCTGGCTGAGTGCATTGACGTACTCGCGCTTGAAGCGTTCTTGCTTGGCCGCCCACACTTGCCAGTAGATGACCGGGCCGAGACAGATGACGACCCCGGCCAGAATTGTCGGCCCCAGGATGACCAGCGCGCCCCCGGCCAGCGCCGCGCCGATCCCCAAGCCGGTCAGCAGGAACTCGCGGGCTGACAAGGGAATATCGGCGGCCTGCAATCGCGTGTTCAACTGCGACAGCAGTCCGTGTTGGTCGGCGGGCACGACGCGCACGTAAGCCCGCGTGGTCGCCCCGATCCAGGCCAGGAGCACCCCGGCGGCGGCGAGGGCGGCGAAAAGTAAGGTTGGTGTATTCACTAGACAAGTCCTCCTTTAAGTTACTCGTTGCTTGTTGCTGGAAGCTAGAAACTCGCTGCTAGCAGCCCGAAGCTGACCGCTGAAGGCTGATAGCTGACGGCTATGTAAAGCGCCGTTCCCACTGCCAACCAGGGGATGGCGGGAAAGGTACGGCGTTCGCCACCGCGTGGGCGGTGCCGGAGCAAGGTCACCAGGCTGCCTGTAAGCAAGGCTGCACCCAAAGCTGCCACGAGCCGCACATCGGGATACAGCGCCGTCAGCACGGCCAACACCTTGCCGTCTCCTGCGCCCCAGAGACCTACGTCGGTGAGTACCAGGGCTGCGACCCAACTGCCCACCAGGACTTGCGCTTGCACCCCGGAAAGTCCGGCGCAGAACGCGGCGGCTCCGGCAGGGAATATGGCTGCCGGCGTGTCGGACAGCAGGAGCATCAGCAGGGCAAAGCCTACGGCGACGCCACCGGGCAAGATCGCACCATCCGGCGGAATGATGACAGTCCGCAATAGTCCCAGTAGGATCAGCGGAATCGCTGTGGCCCAGGCCGGAACGTTGCGCGTCCGTAGGTCGCTGTAGCTCAGCCCGGCCAGCCAGAGGCCGACCAGGGCGGGCACAAGTGTGACAGCGGTTGCCCCTTGACTCACTACACAGCTCCCAGCGGCGCACACATCGCGGCACACGCCACGAATACTACGAGGCAGACCAGGACCAGCCCAACGACCAGCACTGTACTGACCTCGGCTTCAGCTTGTGTTCCCCATAGAAAACGCATCGCTCTCACCCCCGTTTGAAGTAGCGGTTTAGGCTGACCTGCTGTCCGGTGCGCAGGTAGATGCTCTCTTCCAGCGTTTGCGGGTACAGGCCCGTCCACTGCAAGCCGTTGCCGGTGTCCTGCCACAGCACGTTGATGGCCGGGATGTCGCCTTCCATCTGACGCGACGGCAACAACTCAGCCACCTCGCGCACAATGCGACGGCGCTGCCCGTTGACCGTGACGCGCTCGATGTAGAGCACCAGGTCGAAGGCGTCGACCAGGTAGCGGGTGATGACGCCGGGGGCCATCGCGGAATCGGCCAGTTGCCACATCTGCACCACGCGGTTGACGATCTCGTGGACGCCGTTGGAGTGCAAGGTGAGCAGTTGCCCATCGTGGCCGGTGTTGGCCGCCATCAGGACGGAGCGAATCTCCGCCCCGCGCGCCTCGCCGGTGACGATGCGGTCCGGGCGCATCCGCAAGGCGTTGATCACCAGGTCGTCCAGCGTGATCGGACGTTGCCCTTCTTCGGTTTCTTCCGTGGTGACCATTGCGATCCAGTTGTCGAGTCCTAACTGGAGTTCCGGGGTATCTTCGACGGTGACCACCCGTTCTTCCGGTGGAAGTACCGCGCACAGGGCATTGAGGGTGTTGGTTTTGCCTGACCCTGTCCCGCCGGTGACGATGAGGTTGAGGCGTCCCAGCACGCACGCCTTGAGGAAGCCCGCGATGTCGGCAGTGAGCGTGCCCAGCCGTATCAGGTCGTCCAACGTACGGGCCACCAGGCGGTGGCGGCGGATGGTCACCGCGACAGGCACGTTGTCCACCAGCGGTTCCATCACGGCGTTGAGGCGGCTACCATCGTTCATCTTGGCGTTGACCCGTGGATTGGAACGGTCGAAGCGCCGCCCGTGCCGCGCGGCCACGCGGTCGACCAACTTCTGTACCTCGCGGGCGCTGGCGAACCGCGCGCTGGCGCGGTACATCCCCCGTTCGGCGTCGTCCACCCAGATCACATCCGGGCCGTTGATCATGATCTCTTCCACGGTGGGCATATTCAGGTACGGGGTGATGACGCCGTAGCCGAAGATGTCGTACTGCAAGCGCACCACCAGGTCTTCCAAAGACTCGGTAAAGGGCCGCCCGTGTTGCAGCGCGGCGTTCGCGTGTTCTTCGACCAGGGCGCGCAGCAGCGTCTCGGCCTCGCGTTCCACGTTAGCCGTGGGCGTGTGCAAGGCTTCCAGGCTGAACTGCCCGGTCAGGCGTTCGCGCGCGGCGGTGAGTAAGCCGGTGTAGGGATCGGGGTACTCCGCAGTGGCGTGTGCGGCAATCCGTTGGGCAAAGGTTGATGGCGCTGCCATTACTGAGCCTCCGTCAGTTCGATGTGAATCTGCCACGTTGGCCCAAACTTCCATTTCAACGTCTGTCCCGTGGCAGAAAACACTCGCAGCGTGGTTTCACCACCGATCAGCGCCTCGTGGCGGCCCGGATACAGGGTTCGAGTGCCGTGCGCCGCCTGGTGTTGACCGGCGGGATGGACAATGAATCCGGCGTATAACGCGGCCTGGTATATAATGGCTGACACAACGTCCTCATCCCAATACTCCCCCTCTGGGCTGGCAATGGCGCAGCTATTCATCTCAACGGCGATTTCATCTGGCGCTAGCCCGGCAACGAACTGCATGAGGATGTCCGCTACGACCGTGGCTGTGCCAGGATCAGGGACCAGGCTATGTCCGGTCGCAACCCGTCCATCGGCGGTCTTGAAAGTGACTTCGCTGTCGAACCGGTAGCCATATGGCGGTTGCTTACCTGAGTACAAACCATATTGCGCCAGGAGTCGCTTTTTGCCGACACGCGCCTGTGGCTGTTCCGCATCCGCGTCAGCCTGGGATGGCATAGCGGGTGCGGTGAGATGTCCAGGGATATAGCCGTTGTCCTCCCAGATTACATCCAGTTCCAGTTCGAGTTCGTTCAGCGTGCTCGTTGCCACCGGCCAGGTGACATGATCTGCACCCATTTGGACGAAGACGGATTCAGGAGGATAGCCTTCCCGTTTCAGCGTCAATACTTGCCGCAGCATCCTGGTGTGGTCCTCTGGCAGGCCAATGCGCTCCGCGTGCTCGGCTGTGCTTTCCAAAAATAGCTTTGTTCTCATAGTTTCTCTCTCCTTGTTGTTGTGGTGTTTTTAAGATTGCTGTGCTTCCCGTGTGGAACCAAACGTCCATTCCAGCGTGCGTCCGGTGACGGCCAAGACCGCCAGTGTGGTTTCCCAATCGATCAGGGCCTCGTGTTGGCCGGGGTACAGCATCCCGGTCCAGCGAGCCTGCTTGTGGGTCACGTCGTGGTAGACGACGTAGCCAGAGTACAGTGGGGCGCGGCGCACGATGTCGCGCACGTTGGCCTCGCCCCAGCGTCCGCCGTTGGGGCTGCCGAGGCCCCGCCGGTTAAGGTCAGCGGCGATGGCATCCGGTGACGCCCCACCGATGAATAGTGCGAAGATGTCGGCCACGACCGTCGCTGTAGCGGGATCAGGGACTAAGCTGTGCCCGGTCAAAGATTGCCCATCAGTGGTCTTGACGGTGATGTCCGGGCCGAAAACGTAGCCGTAGGGCGCGGTGCTCCCATTGTGCAAGCCGTACTGTGCCCGTAGGTGCTTGTTGCCACCTCGCGCCTGTGCGCGTCCGGCCTCGGCAACAGCTTGGGCTTGGGCAGCAGGGACAGCGGGACTGTCGGGGACGTAAACCCCACCTTCCCACGCCACGCCCAATTCCTGTTCCAACTCCTCCTGCGTCCGCAGCGCCACGCGCCAGGTAACGTTGGCCTTGCCCATCTGCTCGCGGATGTGCTTGGGTGTGTAGCCCTGGCATTTCAACGCCAATGCCCGGCGCAACATCCCGGTACGGCGTTCCGACTCCCCGATGCGCCGCGCGTGCTCTACTTCACGTTCTAAAAAGATGCTTTCCTTCATTGTTCCTCTCTCCTTTGCTTGTTACTGGTTGCTGGATCAAGCATCGAGCTTCCAGCTTCCTGTATCTTGCCTCTTGCTTCCTGCATCCTGCCTCTTGCTTCCTGCATCCTGCCTCTTGCCTCATTTCCCGATAAACACACTCTGCACCTGCTGCCACAGCCCCGGCTCTTTGCGCCGCTCCGGTCGCTTGAACGCTGCCGCCTCGCCTTCGATGCACCCGCCACGGCTTACCCAGGTGTTAGCTAACGGCGGAAAGAAGCGCGCGGCCATCGACACAATCGCGTCCGATGTGGGATTGGGCTTCTCCAGCACGAAGGGCAGCTTGTGATTGTTGCTGTAGGTGAACTGTGGATCGTAGGGTACTTGGGCGAACTTCTTCATCCCAATGGTGCTGATCAGTTCTTTCATCTTGAGGCCCGCTTCTGTACTCCACTGGTTGATGACCAACTCGAACTTGCCGATGTCCTCGCCAAAATTCTGCTTCAGGCGTGGCACAGTCTGGCCGGTGGAGTGCATATCGGCCACATCGGGTCGGACCACGGTGAGCACCAGGTCGGCGGCGTCCAGTGCGGCGAGATGTACATCGTTGTTGACGTCCGGCCCCAGGTCGATGATCACGAAGTCATAGAGCTTGTGCGCGGTGTCGATGATGGCGCGGGTCAGTGCCAGTGTGCGGTGTGGGTCTTCGCGGAACTCTGCCCGGCCCGCGACCTCCATTGAGGCGATGCCGCTTAGGCAGCGCAGCTTCGAGGTCGACTTCGTGCTCCACAGTTGTACTTTCGTCTGGAGCGTCTGGGGCGGACAACTGGCATTCTTGGTGCGTAGATAGTCCAGTAGCACAGTATTGATCAGGCCGTAGATATTGTTCTCCGTGGACAGACCCAGGCGGGGGGCCACTGCGCCGCGGGTCATATCCAGGTCCATCAGCAGGGTGTCTTGCATGGCGATGACGCCCAAGGCTGCCGCGAGATTGATCGCCAGACTGGTCTTGCCCACGCCGCCGCCGGTGCCCCACAGGGCGATGACCATACGTCGCCACCCGGCCTCAGCCAGGGTGTGCAGTGTGTGGGTGTCCAGCGGGATGTAGCTGCTGCTGGCCCGTTCGGCGCGCGCCTGGGTGACGGCGTTGGGGATCAGTTCCAGCAAGCGTCGCAACTGCGCGTCATCGAGGGGCAGCGAGACGTGGCCTTTCATCCCCAGGCTCAGCAGTTCGTCGGTGCGCGATTCCAGCGGGGGCAGCAGACCGATGCAAGCAATGGGTCGCTCGTCGTAGTGCAGCAGTTCACTGACCAGCTCTGAGCGGAAGCCGGGCAGGTTGGGCGAAAGCAACACCAGGTCGGCTTCCATTTCGGTGGCGTCGGTGAAGACCCCCGAAGCCGTGGTCGGCCCGGCGACGATCTGCATTTCCAGTATCTCGGACAGTGCCCGTTCCAGCCGTTGGGCGTCGCTCCATACTTTTGTGCCAATGACGATTTTGATGCGTTCCATATTTTTCTCCTGGTAGACGGTATACGGTAGACAGTAGACAGGGAAGGGAGTCGGGGAAGAGGGCACGGGTTTGCTCTGTTTCCCCGCTCCCGTCTACCGTCTACTGTCTACTTCCCTCCCCGCCCAGAACTGCGCGTTGAAGTCTTCCCACGCGAAGCCCGGGGTCTCTGGCAAGGCTTGTCCCGCCGCGACGGTCGCGCGCCAGAGGGCGGGCCGTACCGCGAGGGACATCTTGCCGTTGAACACCGCCCAATCCAGGCTCTCGGCGGTGGTTTCGGGGACGAGCACGTCCACGCCCGCCACCGGCCCGGCGATAAACGGTGCGGGTTGTTGCCCGTCGGTGGTCACCGCCCCATACTGCGGGTTGGCGATCTGTTCGTGGTTGACGCGCACCACGATGGCCCCCGCTACCACCCGCTTGGTCACCGGCAGTTGCAGTGTGACCGTCACGGGCTGCGTCAACGCCTCATAGTCGGGTAGCGGTTCTGGTGTAGGCGGGGCTGGCGTGACCCCGACGGGCAAGGGCGGCACGGTGCTGGTCGCCAACTCGGTGGCGCGCACGGTGCCTAACGTGGTATACAAGTCCACCAGGTCGCCGACCGCGATGTACGGTGTACTCTCGGCGTCGACCGGAATGGACTTGATGACCAACTGGGGATCGGTGAGGGCCAACGCCAGACGGCGCACCTTCTCGGCGTTCTCACCGGTGGCAATGCGCCCACGGTTGAGCACATCGCCCGCGCGCACCGTCTCGACGAAGACCCCATCGGCCAGCATCGCCTGCAAGGTTTCCGGTGTTAGCACGACTTGTAAGAGCGACGCGCTGAACGACTGCTTGTCCAAAGCAATGTAGCCGTTGGTGTAAGCGTCTTGCAGTGACGTGTACGCCGGAATGTCCTGCACCGCGATGGCGACCTCGTAGGTGGGTGGGGTGGTAAGCTGTGCAAACAACAATACTCCCACGAACGCGCCGCCGACGAGCAGCAGGCCGACCCAGAATTGAATGGATTTCAGAATACGCATTTCGTTTGTCTCCTTGATGTAAGTGATTTGCTGTTAGCTGTCAGCCGTCAGCGGTCAGCTTTTGGACTGGCTCTGTGAGCTGCTGGCTGATCGCTGAAAGCTGAGAGCTTCTTCTTCACGCCCAACGTCTCCTCCGCAATGACCTGTGCCGCTGCCTTTAGATCACCAAGAACGGCGTGGGCCTGCGGCCATTGCTGCTTGAGACGGCGTTCGTGCCATTGGGCGACCGAGGTATCGGCGCTAACGATGAGCACCAGGCTGGCGAGGTCTACCAGTGCGGGCGGCGGGGTGGTGCCGCCATCGGCGACGACTTGGCCCAATGCCGCCGCGTCCCACACGAAGGCCATCACCGGCGCTTGCCACACGGTGCAAGCGGGAGTCCAGAGCAAGGACTGCCGTGTTTCGACCGCTTGCTCAACGGTGCGCCCTCGGCGGCTCGCTGTCCACTGCGCTGTGAAGCCCAGATCGAGCACCGGCGTACCGGGGATAGCCATTTGGAAGGCCAATGCGCCATCAGCGGCGTCCAGGGGTACGGCATTGGCCTGCCGGCACAGGTGTTGCGCCAGCGTGGTTGTTCCAAGGCCGCCTTTTGCGCCCACGACGAGGATCAACATTGGGCAGCCTCCTGAGTGAGCGACGCAAGGTCAATGCCCAACAGTTTGGCGATAGCGGCTTCGGACAACGGTTTGTCCACCGTGATCCAACGCGCGGGGAAGGCCCGCCGCTCGCGCCCTCCGTCTACGATGATGGCGTCGTAGCTGACACGCGCGTCGTCCAGGGCCAGATCGGGGTATACGGTGATCGTGCCGGTGGTTGCCGGTTGATCGGACGGTGTGAGGCCCAGGAGCAAATAGGGATCGCCGCGCTGTGCTGCGTCGAAGAGCGCCACGTTCTTGCCTTGTGCTGCCAGGAGTTTGGCAGCGGTGACCACGGCGATCGTTGTGCCGACCCCGCCGCGCGTGCCGTAGAAGCCGAGGCGCAGTTGGCGGCGAAGTGGAGCAAAGGGTAGCCTTGGAGCGGGCGCTGTGGTGTTAGCGATGGGCGCGGCCTGTTGCGCTGGTGTTCGCTTTGCCGTCTGCGCCTTCAGGTACGCGGAAAGGACCTCGCCGGCCTTGTCCACTTCCGGGACAGGCAACACCGGAATGCCGAGTTTTTCAACGTCGGGAATCTCCGTCCCTTCCAGGGTGACGATCAAGGTGGCGCTGGTGACACGCACCAGTTCATCGACCTGGTGTGGAGCGCACAGGCCGATGACGATTACATCGGGCACAGTGATCACGGCATAGCTCAGGGCTTCGGCCTGGTCTTCTCGCGGGGCGACACAAAGTATGGTATGCATTTAGTCCTCCAGGGTGAAAGTATTGGATGTGATGGGCTGGCTACCGGGTATCCGCGCGATCAGACGCAAGGGCGCGACGTAGTCAGGGCCGACGTCGAAGACGAGGTAGCCTGTAATTTGTGCGTTGGGCGGCAAGGTGTGGTCGGTGAGTGGTCTGCTGTCCGTGATGCTCAGGACTGGTCCTTCGACTACGTTCAGCGGCCCTTCGACTACGCTCAGGGCAAGCTCTGCGGCTTGCGCGCGGGAGTAGCTGTGTCCGGCGTTGTCGTCCAGGGTGAACTCGGCTTGCGTCAGGTTCAGGCGCACAGTACCCGTGTTCTGCACCTCGGCCACGACGATGATGAACACGCCGTTTGGCCTGGCGGACAGATTCAGGTCCGGCGGTTGTGTCAGGGTCACGACGCTGCTCGCCGTGGGGGGCGCGGTGTTTGTGGCGGTGTACGCCCGCGTGACGTGCAGTTGCCCTGCCGTAGGCGTGGCCGTGGCAACCACCAATGGGCGCACGGGCAACGGCTCAATGGGCAAGGGCAAGATCGAAAAGATGGTGCAGCCCAGCAACAAGCTCAGCCCAACGCTGATTCCTATGACTTTAACAATGTGACGCATTTTCCTAACCCCTTTTGACGCAAACAAAAAAGGGGAGGACCTGGAACCGAAGTTCCAAGTCCTCCCCTTTCATTTCCCGGCCAGTTCTCTGGTCAGGACGCCGCAGGCTTGAAGGCTTCCTGCGGATCGGAGCGTTTAGCCCCAGACCTTTTCGCGATGTTTGTTTATCGCTATATATCTATTATATCATGCTGGACATGGTGAAATCAAGTGAGTTTGATGTGCAAGAATCCAGAATTGCGCATATAAGGTTTAGTGGCATAGCAGAGGAAGATGGCTAAGGTTATTTTGACTGTCTGCAAAAGGATTCTATACTTGGATTGGGTCAGAGCCATTAACCGAGAATTGGCGAAGCGAATGACGTGATAGAGGTTCGTTTCTCAGGTTTCGACATTGAGTTATACGATGACACACGAAGCACCCCCACTACCAACCTATACCCGGCGCAGTCTGGAGCTGCGCGCGGCGGAGTATTATGCCAGTATTCGTAAACCGGAGAGTGAGTGGAAGACGATTGAGGATTTGACGCCACAGTTGGCGGAGTTTAGGCATTTAGTGCAGGCAATGGCATTTGATGCGGCATGTCGCTTGCTACACTTGATAGACCAAGACTATTTGTATCGCTGGGGACATTATTCACTGTTAGTAAAACTGCGCAAGGATCTTGAGAACAATTTAACCGAGACCGAGTCTCAATTGTATAATCTGCGAGGTATAGCTCGCGCCTGTCATAGCATGGGTAACTTTAAATGGGCACTTGCTTTGTTAGAGAGAGGATTAACCATTGCATATGAGCTTGATTCAAAGTCAGAAATTAGCCTAACGCTAAATGATCTGGGGCGTGCTTATAATGCGATGGGGCGATACACTCAGGCAACTACGGCTTACCAGCAGGCACTTTCAATCGCTCAAGAAGTTAATGATTCTCGCCAAGTAGCTTCCATACTAGGTAATATGGCATGGATTTGCCGAGTTCAGGGTGATGTGAAAATAGCCGATACTTATCTTCGGCAAGCCTTGACAATTGCGCGTGAATTAGGTAATCGTGGAGACGAAGGGCTTCAGCTTGGGCGATTAGGGGTTCTTAAAATGGACCTGGGGCAGATAGATCAAGGCATCCCATATCTCGAAGTGGCATTGGAAATTGCTCGGGAAATTGGGGATCGTCATTTTCAGGGGGTGTGGGCAGGTTATCTTGGGCGTATGTATTTTCACTTAGGGCGGTTTAATGAAGCCCTTCAGTTGTATGAGCAGGATTGTAGGCTGGCATCTGAAATCGCAGATCGACGAGGAGAAGGAGCCAGTCTTCAGTTACAAGGAGATGTCCATTTTGCTCTTGGTCGGTTCGATAATTCTATCCTTCTATATAAGAGAGCGCTGGCCATTGCTCATGAGTCAAATGCCCTATCGCACGAGAGTAAATGCTATGGTCGATTAGGAGAAATCTATGGTTTATTAGGGGAGACTGAACAGGCAAGTAGTCTCCTAAATAAAGCATTGGATCTGGCTTATAAATGTGGAGCACTTAGAAGCCAGAGCCGTCATTTACTAGGATTGAGCCGAATATGGTTACAGAAAGGCATTTTAACAACAGCAAATGAATATTGTCTGCAAGCCTTGTCTATAGCCGTTTCCGAACATAGACTCAGTGCTATCTTGATAGAAGGGATCATTTCACTTCGAAAGGGTGACTTTGAATTGGCTCAATCCACATTTGCTGAGTTTACACAGTCAGATCAACAGGTGAGTATCAAGACAGCTACAGCGTATAAACCTCATTACATTCTGGCCACCGCTCTCGTTGGCCAGGTTGCGTGCGATCCCCGCTGGCTCGACCCTAATCACCACGTCGCCTTGCTTGCCCCTGCCCTGGCCGAATATCGTCGCGCCCTTGCCATTACCGCAGCTCCCGGCGTCGTTCGCGATGCTATACGTGATCTGGAACTCATCCGCGCTGCCGGTATCGAAGGACTTGAACCGGCATTTGCCCTGCTAGAACAAACCATAGCTGATTGGCAACCCTTACCGGGTGACGCTTTGCCGTCACCTACGAGCTTACAGGAGGATACCGTATGACTACACCAAGTTTATCCCAGAATCTTGACCCATTGCGTCAGATACTCACTACGCAATTGTCCGCTGATGACCTGAGAACGCTTTGTTGTAAGCTGGGCCAGGACTACGATGCACTTCCGACGCAAGAGCAAGACCATAAGGTGCGCGAGTTGCTCGAACGCGTCATTCTTGAGGATCAGATTTGCGACCTGGTGAGTGCTGGCAAGTCTATGCGCCCCGATGTGACCTGGGATGCGGCCATTGCAACCTGGTCGCAAGCCCGGCTAGATGCGGATATGACCTGGTGGCGCGCTAAGCGCGATTGGGATGACGCCGACCGTCGTGAGCGGCGAGAACGGCAGCGTGTGGTCAATGTCCGTCCGCTGGACGTCACACACACTTTCAAAGATCGCGTGCGCGAAGCCCTGGCATTGCGGAAGCATCTGACCGATGGTACGGTGCGTTTGGTCAGTGTGGTAGGGCGTGGGGGCATGGGCAAGACGGCATTGGTCAGCCATGTGCTCGCCGATCTGGAAGAAATGATCGCGCCTATTGCCGAAGCGATGCCGGATGAACGTCCGCCGGTGATTCCCCCAGCACTCTACAGTCGCTTACGCGCGACTTTGCAGACGTGCGATGCTTTCAACAGTGATAGAGACCTGCGTGCTGTCTTCATCCTGGACACGCGATTGGCACCCTGGCAGACCCAGGTTCCTGAAGCAGATAACGTCTTCGCTCGTGTTCAACGTACCATTGCCTTCCTGTCTGCCCACACGGCTGACGTTTCCGGCCACGCAGAGAATGCCCTGGTACTGTTATTACATGCCTTGAGCGAACAAATGGAATATGGCGACGCCAATCAGCGCCGTTTACAGGAACTGACGGAAGAGTTAACGACATTGACGAACGCACCAACGGAAACGGTAACCGGGACTCAAGATAGGACAGCGGCGCAACCGGTGGATGGAATACTCTACCTGAGTGCGCGTAGCACAGGGCTGAGCCTGGAACGCATCTACACCGATGTGGGCCGAATGTTGGGCGATCCCGTAGCGAGCCGCCTGGCAGCACGGTGGGCTGACCGCGACACGCCATTGGCCGCCAAGGTGGAGTACCTGCTAGAAACATTGCAGGAAGGTGTGTACGTCATCTTGCTCGATAACCTGGAAGACGTGCTGGGTGACGATAATGCCATTCAGGAAGAAGGACTGCGGCTCTTCGTAGAACGCTGTATGCTGCAACCGGGTGGGGCGCGGCTGATTACGACTTCGCGGGAGCAAGTTGCTGTGGCGCCGGCGGCGGTGCGTAGCACACGGCACATCCCTCTGCGGGAGGGGCTACCGGAAGATGATGCTGTAGCCTTACTGCGCGATTTCGACGGCGACGGTCGCCTGGGATTGCGTGACGCGCCGGAGGCCGATCTGCGCCGAGCTGTGCAACTCACGCAGGGCATCCCGCGCGCCTTGGAAATCCTGGCCGGCATCCTGGACCGGGATCCAACGTTGACGTTGACCGAGTTGTTGGCCGATGAAACTGTGTTTGGCGAACAAGTAATGGAGAGTCTGATTGCTGCCGGATACGAACGTTTGGGCGAAGAAGAACGCCGCGTGATGGAAGCGTTGGCTGTTTTCAATCGACCTGTGGATGTTACGGCAATTGCGTTCTTGCTCCAACCCTGGTTTCCTGCATTGGATGTACGCGCCAGTCTACGGCGGCTGGTTAACAGCTACTTCGTGACCTTCAATCGGGCGACGGGGGAGTACAGCTTGCATCCGATGGATCGTGAGTATGTGTATCGGCGGATTCCTGAAGAAGCGTGAAAGATAAACAGGTCTTCCATAGTAAGTCAGTGTTGTACACACGCCATGCTCTGGAATTGCGTGCGGCGGATTACTATGCCAGTATCCGCAAATCGGAGAGTGAGTGGAAGTCTATCGAGGATTTGATCCCGCAACTCACACAATTCAGACACCAGGTGTATGCAGGAGATTACGAGGGTGCCAGTCAAACACTCCAGACGGTCGATTATGATTACCTCTACCTCTGGGGGCATTACGCACGCCTGATCGACTTACATAGCCAACTGCTGGGTAACCTGCAAAATCCTCATTTAGTGGTGGATAACTTGGTTGGTCTGGGACGCGCTTGCCGTGCCACCGGCAAATTCACTCAGGCAGTCATATATTATGAAAAGGCTATAGACGTTGCTAGCACAATCGATGACCCCCATAGAAAAAGCGTGCTGTTTGGACACTTGGGCAGCGTATACCGGGCTTTGGGAAAAATCAAACAGGCTATCGAATTCTACGAGCAGGCTTTAGCACTTGCCTTGGAGATCGCGGATCGCCGTCTACAATGTGATCAGCTTGGACATTTAGGGATGTGTTATCGAAGTCGCGGCTCGATGCACCAAGGCATCCAGTATCATCAGCAAGCTCTCGTCATTGCGCGTGAGATTGGCAATCGGGCTCTGGAAGGCGCCAATCTCAGCAGCCTTGGCAGCGCCATGCGCGCTATCGGCAAGATCGGGGAATCCTTGGACTACTATAAACAAGCTTTGGATATTGCCCGACAAACCCACGACCGGCGTGTTGAAGGATTCGCATTATCTAGTATGGGTGGTGCATGTCGGGCCTTGGGTGACATCGATTTTGCGATTGATTGTTACAGGCAGGCTCTTGAAATAGCGCGTGAAACCAGTTATCGTCAGGGGGAAGCGATAGATCTGGGTGACATAGCCAGCGGTTATTACGCATCAGGCAAATGTGACCAAGCGCAAGAATTGTACGAGCAGGCTCTTGAGATCAGTAGTGAGATTGGAGATGCCCGGCAAGTTGGCTATCATTTGGTCGGTTTAGGCAAAGTATGCTTGGCGACGCAACGATATTCCCGGGCTGTCGATTGTTATAAGCAAGCGCTTGCTGTGGGTTTACCAGATTCTGGCTATCGCGCGGCATTGGGACTGGCAATGACCTATCTGGCAATTGGAGAACCTGAAGCTGTGGCTGCGTTCAGGGACGCTACGGTGCGTAGTAGAGCGCTATTGGATGAAACTCAGGATAATTACCGGGCGTTATATGCACTTGCTACTGCGGAGGTGGGCATTGCCATCTGCGATCCGCTGTGGAACAACGCTCGTAGACGCGCCGATCTTCTTGCTCCTGCATTGGGCGAGTATCGGCGGGCTTTGGAAATCACCGCTGTGCCCGGTGTTGTACGGGATGCCTTGTGCGACCTTGAACTCATCCGTGCCGTCGGCATTGAGGGGCTGGATCCGGTATTTGAACTTCTGGAAGGGATATCAGATGAACAACACTAGCTCCTACACCCATCACAACCTGGAACTCCGCGCAGCCGAATACTATGCCAGTATTCGCAAGCCAGAACAAGAGTGGCAATCTATTGTGGATCTGACCCCACAATTAGCAGAGTTTGAGCATAGGGTTCGGGCGAGAGAATATGAACACGCTTGCCAGGTTTTGTACTTAGTTGATTCTGATTATCTATTTCGGTGGGGATACTACAACCGACTTGTCTTGATGCATGAGAAACTGCTCGGTCAATTAGCAAATCCCTACTGGCAGGCAGCAAATCTGGGTTACTTAGGAAATGCTCATCTTGGCTTGGGACATAGCATCCAAGCCATTGCTCTATACGAAAAAGCTTTGGAGATCGCCAGGGAAGCCAATGACCGGCAAAATGAGGCTAAATGGCTTGGTCGCTTGGGCCTGGTCCATCGAGACATAGGAAAGGCCCGTGTGGCCGTAGAACTTACACAAGCAGCACTTGTCATAGATCGTGAGGTCGCCGGGGATGCCAGCGAGGGAGAAGGATGGCACTTGGGTTATCTGGGTTCGGCTTTCCGTGATCTAGGACAAATTGAGGATGCGCGCAAGTGTTACCAGGAGAGTCTTGAAATCGCCCAAAAGATTGGCAAACGTGGGATGGAAGGGAGTCGCCTCAGTGATTTGGGCAATATCGATCGAGACCTCGGCCTGATTCAACAAGCAATGAGATATTATGAGAAAGCATTAGAAATCGCACGTGAACTTCACAACCGGCGTGATGAGGCCGTCTGTACAGGTCGTCTGGGTACCACTTATCAAATGTTGGGGCAGATTGAGCAAGCTGAGGTTGCATATCAGAAGGCTTTGGACATCGTTCGTGACATTGGCCATCAGCGACGAGAAGGGCGTTACCTTGGCAGCCTGGGGCTTATCTCTCGTGTTAAAGGACAGATTGAGCGGGCTATCAGTTATCACGGAGAGGCCCTGGCTTTAGCCAAAAAGACGGGAGATCATTGGGGAGAGGGAACTCGCCTCGAGAATTTGGGGGACATTTACCGTGATCTGGGACATACAGAGCAAGCACGCGAACTCTACGAACAAGCTTTGACTATCTTTCGTGAGGTTGGCGATCCCCGCCGAGAAAGCATCCAACTCTCCGAACTGGGAAAGTTGTTGTTAATGACGGGAGAATATGCACAGGCTGAACTGTGTTTTGTCAAAGCTTTAGATTTGGCTGTCCCTACGGTGAACTATATAGCGTCACTCGGTTTAGGACTTGCGTACCTACTCAATCACAAAGACTCTGCGTCAGTCATCTTTGAAAAGGCGACGGGATATTGCCAGGAGTTGCTAGACAAGACACAGGGCCTCTATCAGCCACAGTACGCCTTGGCACTGACGCTTGTTGGTCAAGCTATCTGCGATCTTGGCTGGACCGATGCCACTCAACACACTAACCTCCTCGCCCCAGCCCTCGCTGAATATCGCCGCGCGCTGGACATCACATCTGCGCCTGGCGTCGTGCGTGACGCTCTCCGCGATCTCGAACTCATCCGTGCCGCTGGAATCGAGGGATTAGAACCAGTGTGTGAACTGCTGGAAGGAGCGCTGAATGGGTAATGACAGTTCCTACACCCGTCGCGCCCTGGAATTACAAGCAGCGGAATACTATGCCAGCATTCGCAAGCCGGAGAATGAATGGTATTCTATCATAGATTTGACCCCACAACTGGCAGAGTTCGCACATCGCCTGCGAGCGCAAGAGTATATGGCGGCTTGCCAGGTACTCAACCAGGTTGAAGCGGCGCTATATTCTTGGGGCTACTATGCACAGTTAGCCGCGTCGCATGAGCAGCTTTTGCCAGCGCTCACTGTTCCCGATTTACGGATGTACAACATCGGCGGTTTGGGGCGGACCTATCAAGCCCTGGGAAAAATCGCAACCGCTCTTGACTGTTATCAACAAGCCTTGGAACTTGCGCTGGTGATCAGTGATCATCGCAGTGAAAGTGTGTGGCGGGGTGAACTGGGATGTGCTTACTATGATACCGGGCGGTTTTCAGTAGCAGGTAGTCTTCTCCAAGAGGCTTTGGAAATAGCGCGTAGAGTTAAGGATCGGGCGTTGGAAGCGCACCATCTTGGGAATTTGGGGCGCGTATATGGTAATGCTGGACAATACGAAGATGCAATTCAAGTTTATGAACAGGCACTGCAGATCACTTCTGAACTTGGTGATTCTTTAAATACTGGTGTTTATAAGGGCCGTTTGGGGGTTACATACCGACGGCAGGGGCGTCTTGACCGCGCAATTCCGCTCTATCAAGAAGCTCTCCCCCTTTTACACGAGAGCGGCGCACGTGCTGAGTACGAGCGCCACCTTGGTGATTTAGGTAGTGCCTACCGTGATTTAGGACGATTCGATCTGGCCATTGCCTTACATCAGAAAAGCCTGGCTGTCACTCGTGAGATAGGACATCGCAGAGATGAGGGCGTCTGGCTGAGTAGTTTGGGTCTCGACTACTATAGCCTGGGATTAGTTAACCGTGCCTTAGCGTTATATCGTCAGGTACAGGATATTACCCGTGAGATTGGCGACCAGCGCAATCTGAGCGTCTGTCTGTGCCGTTTGGGAGATGTGTACCAGCTGAAAGGTCAACGGGAGAAAGCATTCGGTTATTACCAGCAGGCCCTCTTGGTTGCCACACAAGTCAACTATCAACCAGGCCTCTTCGAATGTTACGTGGGCCTGAGTCGGGTCGCTTTGAATGTAGATAAGTTCCCCGAAGCGCAGCAACACTGTATTCAGGCTTTGAGACTTCGGGTGTCCAGAACTTACTACTGGGCGACATTGCTGCATGGCATTGTAGGGTTATATCAGCACAATACAAATGCGGCCCAATCTTTCGCAGAAACCCTGAGACTGTGTCGCGTCGCGCTAGAAAATGTCACCGGTTTATACCAACCCCATTATGTTCTAGCCACCGCTCTTGTCGGTCAAGCCGTCTGCAATCTACATTGGATCGATCCAGCGCAACGTTCCGTTCTTCTCACCCCAGCTCTAGCAGAATATCGTCGCGCTCTGGATATTACTGCCGCTCCTGGCATCGTGCGTGATGCTCTGCGCGACCTGGAACTCATCCGCGCTGCCAGCACTGAGGGTCTGGAACCGGTGTTCGCGCTGTTGGAAGAGGCGCTCAACAATAACACACCTTCCACCGAGGATGACCCTGATCTCATCACAGTGTAAAACGGTGGTGGCAGTGTAATTGTCGTCGCTAGTGTTGCTGTTCATCATTCGGCGACACTGACGACAAATTCCCTCATCCTCGTTTCACAATATTCTCCAACTCCGCGTCCGCCGGCGGCACAATCCCCGAAATGTCCACGAAACTCACCGGGAAAATCTCCATCTGATCTTCCTGGTTCAACGTCTTGCGTGTCCGCCGCACATAGCCCACCCCCGTGGGCATATTGAGCACGCTCAACGTCCACTTGGAATAGTCATCAAGGCTGGTCTTCCCCGGCAACCGCCCAGCCTTCGACACCGCGATCTCTGCGTCCTTCACCGTGCTCACCTTCTGGATGATGGCAATACTACTGGAAGTGACGACGCCGGACGGCAACGGCTCCCAATGCTGCGCCGATGTCCACAGGTACAGCCCCAGCTTGCGTCCTCGGTCAGTGATGTTGTTCCACAGTCCCGCATCCTCGCCGATGGCCTGGGCAATCTCGGTTTGGGTCGAGGCATCGGAACGCATCACCACGTGGGCTTCCTCGACGAACAAGAGGTGCTGCGGAATGGCCTTGCGTCGGCGCAAGTAGGACTCGTAGCGTTCGTCCGCGTGCTGGTAGATGCCCGACACCATCAGCCCAATGATAAATTGCTTCAGCGGCCCGTCATCGCCGAACTTCCCCGTGATGACCGTCGCTTTGTCCGGGGCCGTCCAGTCGGCGACCGTTGTACCGCCTGGCTGCCCGAAGGCACGGTAGTAGACCCCCTTGGGCAAGAACTCTTCCAGCTTGTCGATAATGCGCTTGACCACGCCGCCCGTGATGTTGTCTTTGCGTTCTTCGCTGAGCGCTGTGTAACGGGCGACCAGGGCGGTGTGCAGGTTTTCCATACACAGGTTCGCCGAACGTTCCAGGTACACACTGCCGTTTTCCCCGATGACGCCCCCCGTGCGGTAAGCGTCCAGCAGCGCGCCCTTGATTTGGTGGAACCCGGTGGCCCCAGCGGGGTACGCCAGCAGCCAGTGCTTGGCGAACGCCGCCGCCCACTTCGCTGGATGCAAATAGGGGCTAGGGATGCGCAAGGGGTTGAACTGCAACGGATAGTCCCCCGGATCGGTCAATGAGTAGAACTGGAAGTCCTGCGCCGAGACCAACTTGCCCAACTTGCGCCATTCCCCCGTCGGATCGAAGACCGTCACCCCGATGCGCGGTGTCCCGCCCAAGTGCAGCGACGTGGCCGGCCCCGTGGTCGGCGCGAGGATCGGGATATCGTGCTCATCTTGACGTACAGCATTGACCACCTGGGAGACAAACCACAGTGCGGAGTTGGACTTGCCGGAGCCGGAATCCCCGACGATGACGGCGTGCATCAACTCATCGGCACGGAAACGATGCACATTGTTCGGGTCAGGCTGCAAGTTGATGTCCAGCACCGTGCCCAACGCGATTTCCCCCTGGGTGCGGCGATGTGACAAGTCGTCCGGCCAGGCGTCCAGCGAGGCTGAAATCGTGCCGTCCGAGATGCGGATTGGGTGGACGAGCGCCGCCAGTTCGTTGGCCGTCAAGGTTTGCGCGTGGCGCAGCGTGTCGAACGGTCCGGCGTCTTCCTGTCGTGCATCGAAGTCCAGCGTAATGGCCCGTTGCCACAGCGTCTCGTCCCCCGCGCGCGCAGCGACGGGTACGACGACGTTTTCCTCGCGCATCGCCGCAATGGACGCGGCTGCTAACCGTTCCAGCCGGGCCTCGTCAGGGGCCAGCAGCGTCACCTGCGTCAGGAATAGCCCTGTGTCCAGCCCCGCACTCAGACGGCGTACCTGCTGGTCGAGCAACTGCGCCACCAGGTCACGCTGCGCATCCACGATCTGCCGGGCAAAGGCCAGGCCCGCCACGAGAGACCCACCGGACGGCCCCATCACGCCGCGTGTCGTCACCTGGGTTGTTCCCATATTGGCCACCGTTGCCCCGACTTGTTCGGCGGCCTGGGCCTGCACATACTCGCGCCCCTCGCCGATCATCGCTTCCTGCCGCGCTTCGGCCCCATTGACTTGCTCTTGGCTGTCACGGTAGCCGTCGAAGGTTTCACTGCGGAACCCGTTGACGATGCGGTCCGTCTCCCGTTGCAGCGCGCGGTCGGCGACGATCGCATCCTGCTGCGAGAGATGCCCACTGCGTTGCCCGGTCTCGGCATAGCTGCCGCCAAAGGTGCGCGCAAAGTGCTCGACGCCTTGATAGCCATCGCGGGTGGCCTGCTGCCAGGCTGCGTCCTGATCCACGGCACTCTGCCAGGCGCGCTGCGCTTCACGATCAGTGTGGCTGGCGTCCTGGTAGGCTTCGCTGTAACCGTAGGCTGTTTGACTCGACCGTACCCCGCCGCCGCTGCGCCATTCGGAGGTTTGCACCGTCTCGTTGCCCTGCCAGGTCTGGCCCAGCGCCTCTTGCTGGTTGCCGCTGCGTTCATAGGCATTGTTGGCCCGCTCAAGTCCTCCTGTGAGCGCACTCTGCTGGCTGGCGCGGGTAGTATCCAGGCTGCCGGTGACGTCGGCCAATTCGTGATCGCGGGACTCGTACATATTACCGCTTTCCCCGGCTTCCATCGTTTCGCCCCCGCCAATACCAAAGATGCGCGGGGACAGGCTGCCCTCGACGCCCTGTTCAGCGTAGGTCTGTAGCTGTGCCCCGTCGCCGTGTACATCGCTCTCCGTGCTGCGCACAAAGCCCTCGCTGCTCGCCTCGTTGCTAAACCCGATTTCGGCCTGTTGGTAGTCGCCCTGGGTGTGTTCGTTGCCCGCGCCGCTGAAGGAACGCTCGGTCTGTTCGTTGTAGCCGCCTTCCCAGGTGCGGCTGCTTCCCCCGCTGTAACGCTCTCCGACGCTGAAGGCTTCAGTGCTGGAACGACTCCCCGCCCCGGAACGCACGCCGCTGACCCGCTCATCGATGCTCTCGACGCTGTGCAACTGGCCGGTCTCATCGGTGTGCTGCTGGCGGTTGCCCTGTTGGGTAGCATCGCGCGCACCCTGGGTCTGCATCACGCCGGCCTCGCTGCCGCTGTAAGACCGGGACAACGAATAATTGTCGGCATAGTCGCGTTCCAGGCTGACCTGGCTTTCTTCGTGCTCGTCGACCTGTTCGCTCACGTGTTGCTTGTCGTAGTAGCCGGTGTTTTCCTGCCCTTGGTGTTCCTCGCGGCTCGCGGTTTCACGACGGTAGGCGCTGACCGCATCGGACTGTCCAGCGGCCAGGCGATGGGCGTTCTGTTCGGTGCTCAGGCGTTGGTCAGCCCGCGTCACCTGCGTCGCGCGATGCGTCTGTTCGCTGAACACTGCCACCGGATTCAGGAACAGGGGCAGCACCGCGCTCACGTTGGCTGACTCGCTCTGCTTCACCTTGGAGGCGAAGTAGCTCAGGGCTTGAGCGGTGTCGGTCAGCATCCGGCGGATGTCCAGCGCGTGCAAGGGATGCGCCAGGGTCAGCACGGCGAACGGCTCCCCGGCCAGCGCAGCGGCGATGACTTCGAGCTGCTCTTGCGCGTCCGAGGTCACCAGTTGGTTGATGCCGTGGCTTGATCCCATTCCGGGCGCGAGGCGCGGCACCATCTGGCCGATGAGGGACGCGGTATGGTTACAGGCCCACAGATGTTCGTACAGCGCCGCGGCTTCGTTGGCGGACAACAGGGTAAAGCGCGACTGCCGGAAGCGCCCTTGCAGCGCCGCGACCAGGCGCGCCGAGTTGAGGGCAGCGGCTTGCACGGCTAGTTCTTGGGTTTTACCCGTTGCCAGTCCACCGTAGACCTGGACGAGGCCCAGGTCCGGCACGTTGGCTAGGCCGAAGGCGGCGGCAGTGTTGCGCGCGCCTTGCGGATCGTACAGGCTGCTCACCACATCGTCGGTGAGTTCCAGGTGCGTCCGCGCGTGGCGGTAGGGCTTGCGCAGGATGCGTAGCGCGTGCGGCGACCACGCCCGCCAGCCGTTGGGCAAGGCCCAGGCATAGGCGTGCAGCGATGCGCCGTCGGGGGTGAGGGTCATTGAGAATGTGTCGTTGTGGGTGTTGGTGTTGTTCATATTGGTCTCCTTTAGTTTTGGTAGACGGTAGACGGCAGACAGTAGACGGGGGGGAGAGGGCGAGGGGGTGACTTGGTGACCAGGTGACGGTACGACTTTCTGGAATCAGTTGTCACCCTGTCTCCCCATCACCCCGTCATCTTGTCACCCCATCCCTGTTTACCGTCTACCGTATTCCGTCTACTGGCGTTTAATCTGCTGGATGACGTTCTGACTCTGCATCCGTCCACCGAAGAACGGGGTGAGGCGGTCCCAGAACAGGAAGCGCAGGACGTAAGCGTAGAAGCCGATGGCCGACATCACGGCGAAGCCTAGCAACCACACCGAGATGCCGTAGAGCGTTGTTGCGCCCGGCTCCGGAGTCCCGCTGACCAGCAACGCAGCGATGCGGTAGGCAAAGAGCAGGCCGGCGTTGCCCGCGAGGAAGAAGTAGATGTAGTTCGTGGTCGCCGCGCGGTCGTCGGGCTTGAAGTAGGCCAGCGCTGCTGCCGCGCCCCACATCGGGGCCAGAACCCAGCGCAGTGCGCCGGGGGCCAGGACGAGGGCCAGTAGGTGTAAGGCCAAGATCAAATATGACATTGTGTTTCCTCCTTCTGTCTATGAATGTTTTTCAACAGGATTCACCGGATAGTGCCTCTTTCCATCCTGTGCATCCTGTCAATCCTGTCCAAGAAAACGAAAAAGGGGAGGACGCGGGATTATTCCCGTGTCCTCCCCTTTCATTCTCATTTCGGTATTACCCGGTCAGAGCGCCGCAGGCTTGGAGGTTCCTGCGGTTTGGAGCCGAAGCCCCGGACTTTTTGCGCCTGGATGGTGATGTTGTATCCAGGTGTATATCTATTATACCATATTCAAACCCTGAATTGCAAGGGGGATCGGATTTTCACAGTATGAATCGCCGACTTGCTTCAAAGCAAGAAATCGCGCAACTCCACACAATGGTTATGCCTTCATCGTCCAGCGTGCTCATTTCTCGTATGCGTCGCAAGCCATTGCTGACTTTCTTTTTGGGCATGGTCGAGCTGTCTCTCAACACACGATCCATCCGCCCTTTTTGGCCCACTCCACCCGCACACGAGTGGCCCACATCACCCGACTATGGGTGGCCCATCACGGGCGGCATTTGACAATTCATTCCCTGAAGGTCGGGCATCCTGCGGCCAAGCGTAACCAGGTTACGCTTGGCCGTATTCATTGCGTAACCAATGCGTAACCGCTTAGCATTGGTCTTTCCCTCTTCATCGGGGCGTATCTTCGGACAAGAACCCTGACGATGGTGCGCCCGTCGCGCTCAGTCACAATCCCCTCTTCATCGGGGCTTATCT
>DAOUAQ010000257.1:0-5470 GCA_034433375.1 Anaerolineae bacterium
AAAATCGTGATGACCGACAGCGTGACGTAGGGCGTCTCCAACCCGCCCGCGAAGATCATCCACTCGCTGTCGAAGACGCACAGCGGCGGCACGGCGATGATCGCCAGGATACCAATGGCGGCGCAGGCCGTGACGACCGGCATCCGGCGCGCCAGCCCGCCCACCTCGTCGATGTTGCGCTTGCCGGTCACGTAAACGACCAGGCCGACGACCATAAAGAGCAGCGCCTTCACGATCGCGTGGTAGATGACGTGCAACGTCGCCCCGGCCAGCCCGTTGTAGGTCAGTGTGCCCATCCCATAAAGAATGTAGCCCATCTGGCTGACGCTGGAGTAGGCGATGATGCGCTTGATGTCACGTTCCGCCAGCGCCATCAGCGCGCCGTAGATTTCCGAAAGGATGCCCAGGATCATCATCGGGACGGCGAACGGCTGCATCTGCTCCATACTGAAGATGCTCATCGGGAAGCGCAGGATGCCGTAAGCGCCCATGCTCAACATCGCCGCCGCCAGCATGATCGTCACCGGCATCGGCGCGACGGTATGCGCGTCGGGCAGCCAGATGTGCAGCGGAAAGATCGCCATTTTGACGCAGAAGCCGAGGATGAAGAGCGTGATGACCGTGGTCGCCATGCCCGGCGCGAGCGTCACCCCTGCTCGCAGCGCGCTGAAGCGGTCGGTGCCGGTGGCGTTGTAGAGGGTCACCAGGGATACCAGCACCATCAGCGATCCCAGGTGGGTGAAAATGAAGTATTTGAGCGCCACCGCCCGCCGCGTCGGCCCACTGCTGCTGGCATGGCCCCACACGAGGATGAGCGCGCACGAGGCGATCAACATCAATTCCCAGAAGGTGTAGAAAAGCACCATGCCGTCGGCCAGCGTCGTGCCGGCCATCCCCACGGCAAAGAGCAGCAGCAGCCCGTAGAAGTAGGGGGCGCGGCTGTCGTTGGCCTCGCTGCCCCAGGCGTAGATGATCGCCAGCAGCGTCACCGCGCCCTCCGTAATGGCGAAGGGCAGCGTCAGCCAATCAATGTGCAGGTCGAACTGGATTCCCGCCGCCGGCATCCAGTTCAGGGCGATAGCGGGGATATCGCCGCGCCGCAGCGCCGGAATCAACGAGAACATCGCCGCCAGCGAGAGCGCCGCCGCGCCGCCGGCCAGCCACCGGGCCACAGGCTGCAAGCGCCGGGGAAAGCTGAAGAGCGCCAGCGTCGTCACGAGCGGAGCGCCGAGGACGAGGAGCAATGCGAGCGTTTCTAAAGCCATGATTTCACCATCCTTGCCATATCAGCATGGCTACGATCAGCAGCAGCACGACGAAAACCCATTGCAGGTTGGCGCGCAACCGGCCTGTGTGCCGATCCTGGATCCAGCGGTTGAATTCGAACACCCCTTTGGCCGTACCACGTAGGGTCCCTTCCAGGCCTTGCTGTTCCACCACGCGGTGGAGCAGCGTCGCGCCATCGGTGACGGCGCGCGACGTATGGGTGATGATGCGTTCGAGCAGTCCAGACTCGATCCAGTCATGGAGACTTTTCGCAAGTTTGAGCACTGCCGCCGGTATCCCGGTGATAACCCGTTCCAGGAAGCCCACTTCGAGCCACGCGCGCATCCCTGCGGCGAGTTTGCCGCGCATACGATCCACAGCGATTGTCTGGGGCAGGGGGGCGGGTTCCTGCGGGAGGACGGCCTGGTTGGTCCATGCGGCCATAGCTGCCTGCAGATAGCGTCCGCCTATCAAAACGACGATGACAGCGAGGAGGATCACGACGGACCAGGGAACGCCGGTCCCCTGTGCCAATTGCCACACCAGGTAGGCATTGAATCCGGTGAGCAACACGCCGCCCGCGCTGGTGAGCGCGCCCGCCATCCGCCGCAGCGACGCTTGTTCTTGAATGACCGTGCTGCTCCACAGAAACAGCAAGCGCAATGGCGTTGTCGCCAGCAAGAGTGTGACAATCGCCCCCTGCAACCCTGCGGCGGCGAGACACAGCGCCAGCCCGCTTTGCGCCGCGTTGAGGTAGAGCAGCGCCGGGCGCAGGTCACGCTTCAGCAATGCGATCACAGTCACCAATACCATCCCGCCGAGACTCGACCACACCACCCACGCTCTCAGCGCCGGGTGTTGCGATAGCAGCGGCGTGATGCGATAGAGCAGGTACAGCCCCAGGTTGGGCATCACCGTCGCGTAAGTCCAACTATGTGAGGCCGGATCGAATTGCTCCCCGGCCTGTTGCCAGCTCTCGAACGGCCACGCGCCGATCTTCACCCACACGGCCAGCACGAACCCGATGATGACCCAGGCGAGGCGCGATCCGCTCAACGCCGCGCCGGATTCCAGGGCGGGGCCGATGTCCAGCGTTCCGGCGGCGTTCATCAGGATGAGCATGGCAATCAGGAAGCCGGTATCGCCCACGCGCAGCACCAGATAGACGAATTTCGTCAGGCGCGGGCCGGCATCTCTGGCGAGGGTGAGCAGCGGCACCAGGGCGATGCACACGCCCGCGATTTCGAGCGCCACGTAGCGTCCCAGGAAGTGGCCGGAGAGGAAGGCGGTGTTCGCGGCGGCCAGGGTCAATAGCAGTAGAGCGGTAGACGGGAGACGGTAGACGGTAGACGGTAGACGGGAGGGGTGGGAGGGGGAGGGGGCAGGGACATTGCGCATAAGGAGGGATAGGAAGGCGGCGGCGGTGGTGGCGAGGGCGGCGTAAAGCCCTGTTTGGGCCAGGGAGAACGTCATCGGGCCGGCGTTGGGGAGCCAGGTGAGCTGGAAGGGCACGTCCTGTTCGCCGTTGAGGACGAGCGCCAGCGCGCACACCGTCGCCAGGCCGGTCACGGTCAGCGCGATGCGGTGTCCGGCGATGCGCCGCCTGGGCGTGGACGGCGTGAACAGCAGCGCGCCGAGAAGCGCGCTGCCGCTCAACAGCGGAACGAGGATCAGACCAGCCAGCCACACACCTGACATTGTCTAGCCCCGCAACCGGTTGAGCTGATCGACATCCCCCGAGGGATAGTGGCGGAACACGTTCACGATCAGCGCCAGCGCGACCGCAATCACGACGGCTTCCACAATCAGGGCCGAAATCACCATGGACTGCGCGAATTGCGCATCCTGGTGCATCCGTCCAGCCTGGATCAGCCCGAACGTCACGCCCTGGAGCATGATTTTCAGTCCCACTACCTGTTTTATGGCGCTGCGTTGCAACAACAGCCCCCCCAATCCAATGAGGAAAAGCAGCACGCTCGCTACCGTGTTGATCGTATCGATCCAAGGCGATGTCATTCTCTACCCTCTATCTCTATCTCTATCTCTATCTCTATCGTGTCTCGTCGTGTTTCGGCAGCACCGCCGCGACGCCCAACGCGCCAACGAAAATCAACGTCACCTGGACCATCAAGTCGAGACTGCGTTGTTCCCAGAACCACTCGCGGAACACGTTGCTGGCGGCTGTGGAATCCGCATCCTCATGCGTGACGCTGAACAATGCGCCTACCAACAGGCCGGCGATCAACAGGATGGCGACGACGGCCACTTGTAAAGCGCGTTCACGGTTCATCGGTTTGTTTCTCCATAGACGCGGTCAGGCTGATGGCGACGATGAATAGAACGCTGATCAACCCTGCGCCAACGCTCAACTCGAACCCGCCGGCGTAGGGCGCGTCGAGCAGGAAATACAGCGTCGCCAGGGCCGCGCTGCCCACGCCAAGCGCCACGGCTGCGCGGACCAGACTCTTCGCTGCCAGAGCGAAAATCGTGCTGGCGATGAGAATCAACACAAGCAGGCTATAACCGACTAATTCCATAGGCCATTCCATTGTTAACTGAAAAGCAAACAAGCGAGGTGACAAGCAGGGGGGGAGCCAGGAAACCGGCAATGTCACGCGGTCAAGCGCATAATGCAGGCGGCCGGCAGCCTACCCCGTCAACCTCAGATTCCAGGTCTCTCCAGGTTAGGGAGCGGTCGTTACAGCGATAGCAATCGCTTACGGGAGCGATTCTAACGACCCAGGTTCAGACGCGCGGCGGGTGCGACGCACTACCGTCGAGAGCAGACCCGTTTGTGCGCGTTTTCCCTCCGATTGCCGGCGGCGTAGCCGCGTCGCTTGCAACCGATGTTGGGCGCATTGGCAAAAACACATTAACGACTGACTGCCGAATTTTGACCTTGGGCGATTGTTTCTGGCGTCCACAAGAAAACAATCTGCTTTTGCATCTTTTGCGCCTGTTCGCGGTAAAAGGCGATCCGCTCGGCGTGTGTTTTGTCGCGCAAATATTGATAATGCTTATCGCGTATTTGTCGAATCAAGGCTATTGTATCTATCGTTGGCGTATCCATAGATGGTCACCTCACGCGGACTGTGAATGGACAAAATCTTATAACCGTACTCCAGATGCACGGCATTGAACAAGCGGATTTTGTCGAAACGGACAATATGTCGAAAATTCCAACTGACCAGCAGATCGGCTTCCGCCACGGTGGCTAAGGCAATATGTAGACCGTCATCATAGAATTTGGGCGTGAGAATGTGACGCTGCTGATATTCGTCGGCCAATTCTAAAGCGCTCTCACTTACTGGCAGGACTTCTGCTCCCAATGTGACCAGTTCAGCGTATAGCACTTGTATAGGTGCGGGCGCATTTTGTACTTCCGCAGCCGTGACTTCAGATAACAGCGGGACAAATTCGCCATTACGGAAGTCTTGCAGTAGCCCATTAGACCACTCAGCGAATTCAGGATCAAAACACCCACCGATTACTGAAGTATCCACGTAGACACGCTGCTTTTTCATCGTCTAACTTCTCCTCTTTGCGACACGCGCCCAACATAAACTTAACGGGCTGGCAAGCGCAGACTACTTGTCTACTTGTCAACGCGCATACACTAAAGGCGATGCGCCTTCTTGACTTCCGCCACCACGTCTTGCGTGCGTTCCCAGACATACTCGCGGGCGGCGTCACTAACGGGCGGCTCTTCGTGATCGCGCAGCCAGCGCCCGCCATAACGGGCGCGATAGCCAGGCGGCAGCTCGTCGGGGAACGTCTGCCCCGACATCACGCCGAACGCCAACGTCCACGCGCGCGGCACCACGTCGAGGTTGTAGCCGCCGCCGCCGAGCGCCAGCCAGCGCGGCGCCAGCGCGTCGAACGCTTCGAAGAGCGCCGTCTGCCCGTTGGTGGTCAATGCGATGTGCGTCAACGGATCCCGGTAATGGGTATCCACCCCCAACTGCGACACGACGACGTCCGCCGCAAACCGCTCCAGCAGCGGCGGCACGATCTCGTTGAACGCCCACAGATAAGTTTCGTCAACCGTGTCGGGCAACAGCGGCACATTGACGGCATACCCCGTCCCTGCGCCCTCGCCAATGTCGTGCGCAAAACCGGTGCCGGGGAAGAGTGTGTGCCCGTCCTGGTGCAGCGAAATCGTCAACACGCGGTCGGTGTCGTAGAACAACGCTTCCACGCCGTC
>DAOUAQ010000258.1:0-16493 GCA_034433375.1 Anaerolineae bacterium
GTAGGCGCTGACGATAGAGAGCGTTCCCCCCACTGCCAGCCCGATGAACACCTGCGCGATCAACAACATCCAGTACTTCGTCGCCAGGGCTTGTATGCCGATGGCCCAGGCCAGTACAAACGTTGCGATCATCAGTGGAGCGCGTGCGCCGTGGCGGTCGCCCCAGCGGCCTACGATCGGCGCGGCAATGGCGCTGAAGATGCCCGAAACCGTCGTCAGCACGCCGGCGGCTGAACTGAGGAACGTGCTGTTCGGCAGCATGTCCTGCACGACCAGGGGCAGTAGGGGTGACGAGATTTGCAGCCCCAAACGCAGCACAAAGCGCAATCCCAGCACCAATCCCAACATCGAACCGGCCAAAAGGGTGGTCACTTCGAGGCGCGCGCGTTGCACGAGCGATCCCGATTGCGGCGCGCGTTCCACCGGGGTGAAGTCTTCCTTCACGATGAAAAGCATCAGCAGCCCGGCGAGAAGCAGATAACCCGCCGTCATCCAAAATGTGGCGCGGTAGCCGAGCATATCGGCGACAAATCCGCCCGTGCTCGGCCCCACGAATTGCCCCAGGAAGATGGCCACTTGCAGTTTGCCCAATGTCTCGCCCAGCCGATCTCGCGGCGTGGTACTCGCTACCAGCGTCGTCGCCGCCGCCACCGTACCGGTAAACACGCCTTGCAACAAGCGTAAAATGAGGACGTGTTGGACCGTTTTGGCAAAACCGACCAATCCCATCAGTACCGCTCCGCCGAACATTGCGCGCATCACCATCAACTTGCGCCCGTAACGGTCACTGAGCATCCCCCAGATCGGCCCCACCACTGCCATCGTCATTGCCGGCGCGGAAATAATCAAACCACTCCAACGGGCGACCGCGTCGCCGCTCACGCCGAGGTCCTGGATATAGTAGGCCCACAGCGGCCCGGTGGCTGCAAACCCCATCAACGCTAAAAATTCGGCAAACCACGTGCCCCACAGATTCCGTCGCCATCGTTTCGTCGTCACGCTATAGCTCCTACAAGGTAGTCCAAAGTCGAAGGTCCAAAGTCGAAAGTCGAGAAAAACTTGGCGCTCTTGGCGTCTTGGCGGTCAAATTTTCATTCTAGAACGTGTATGGTGATTTGGGCGATGTGGATGGCGTCGCCTTGTGGTGCGCCGTCGGCGACGAAGACGGGCAGGCGGGCGATGTCTACCAGACCGTACATGCCGATCTCCAGCGTGTAGACGCCCGGCGGCGCGGCGGCGTCCACAGGGATGCGGTAGGTATCCGCGATGACTGCGCCGGGCGTCCAGAGTGTCGTCAACGCCTGTCCGCCGCCGGGTTCGTTGTCTTGCTGTCCCCACAAGAAATTGTCCGTGGCAGCATTGTAGACCTCACCGAGCAGATGCGTGAACACTTTGTAGCGCGTCTCCACCGCCGCCGACGTTTGCCAGTAGAGCGTCAGTTCGATGACGCCGCCGGGTTGCGCCGTCGCTTGCGGCAGATCGTAGCCGATCAGGCGGATGGATTCGCCCAGGCGATAGTCAACGCGGTGCGCGATGTCGCTGAGTGCGATGTCGGCGCCGGCGGCGCTGCGCACCAGCGTGAAGCGTCCCACAGGAACGCGGATATTGCCCGAAAGCACATAGAGCCGGTAGCGTCCGCCGGGCAAATCGGGCGTGAGCGGGATATCCAACAGTTGGCGCGTCACTGTTTGGGCCGTCGCCAGCGTGGGAACGACAATTTCACGCGTTTCCGGGCCGGAAAGTAACAATGTTACCTGCTCCACCGGCGGCGACGACCAATAAAGCGCCAGCCGCGCCGTGTCGCCGGTGCGGTAACGAGATTGCGGCAGCGTCGCACCGAGCAACAGCCCATTCCCCCTTACCCGCGCGTTGACGTTCGCCGGCGGGACAAAACCGGGCGCGAGCGCATCGAACGTTGCCCGTCGCGCCTCGGTGCGGGCGTAGAAGGTGAGCGCGTTCTCCCCCGCAATCCACGTCCGCCAGGAAAGCGCGTGTTTTGCCAGCCACGCGGGGACGGCCTGCGCCGGGTCGGTCTGCTGCGCCTCCGGCGTCGTCACCAGCCACAAGCCATCCGCCTGTTCCCACAGCGGTGCGAGGCGCGTGGCAGCAGCAGCGGCGTCAAGCGGCGCGCCATACGCTAAATTGTGGCGTGGCCCCGCGTAGTGCGCCTCGAACAACGGCCAATCGCGGTCCACGTAGAGCAACACTGCGTCGCCCGGCTGCCGGTGCGCCTCAAGCGTCAAAGCGATAGAGGCGTAATCATCGCGCCGCGCCCGCCCCGGATAGAACGTCCACAGGCCGCTGACGGCGGCGAAGACGACGAGCAGGGCGGGAAGTAGACGGTAGACGGTAGACGGTAGACGGGGGGGAGGGAAGGGGAGAGGGGGAGAGGAGGAGAGGGGGGGATTTACCGATTTGCTGATTTGCTGATTTGCTGATTCGCCCACTCGCCATTCGCCATTCGCTATTCGCTCTATCCCCCACGCCAAAAGGACGTAGAAATTGCCCGCCAGAAGCAGAAGATAGCGTGGTTCGAGCGGGCGGGCGAAGCCGGGGATAATACCAAAGCAGATCGCATAAACGGTGATGGCCTGCACAACCAGTCCCAATGCCAGCAGACTGAGTCCGGCGCGTTGGTGCGATGCCTTTCGCGTACGCCAGAGCGCTATCGTCCCGGCAAGTGCAATGCCACATACGAGCAGCGTCAACGGAAGGTAAACATCCAGATTGAGCGGCACGCCGACAACGAGCATCGTCGCGTAGAGACGCAGATATTCCCAGAGCGTGATCGGTTCGACGATGGCCCACGTCGCTGCCGTCGTGATATTGCGGAGCATCCACGGCAGAAAGAGTACGAAAGCGACGAGGTGCGCCGTCACCCATTGCACGAGCATCCGGCGCGGGCGCCCACGCCGCTGCCAGACGAAGGGGAAAACGAGATTGGCCGTCAACGGCGCGGCGACGGTCAGATAGAGGCTGAGCAATCCACCCGCAAGGCAGAGCGTGTACGCCAGCCACGCGCGCCAGCGCCCGCCGCGCCACAGTTCGAGCGCGGCCCAGAGCATCCCCGTCGTCAAGAGCGCGGCCCAGGTGTACATCCGCGCGGACTGCGCCCAGGTGACGGCAAAACGCGAGAGCGCGAGCAAGAGCGCCGCCAGCGCCCCTACCCGCCGCCCGCCGAGCGTCCGTCCGAGCCGGTAGATGAGCGCCAACCACACGAGGCCAAACAGCACCGAGGGAAAGCGCATCACAAACTCGCCATCGCCGACGAGGAGCCACCAGCCACGCAGGATCAGATTGTGCAGCGGCGGGTGATTGTCGTGCGCGGCGACCTGGAGGATATCCGCCAGCGGACGGCGCGCCAACGACACACTCCACCCCTCGTCCCACCAGATGTTGTGGTCCGCGAGACCGGCGACGCGGAGGGCGAAGGCGAGGAGGAGGATGAGGGCTATAGGTAGGGTATGGGTTAGGCGTTTTGTTTTCACGGGGGGTATTATAGCATGGGTGGGGGAGGTGGGGAAACAGAAAAAGGCCAGATCGGGGGTGATCTGGCCTTTCGTATTAGGTGTTGGACGCCGGTATGTGCTGCTGGTTATTCCTCTACTGAGGTTTGCAGTCTATCCCTGAGATCACTCTGGATTTTTTCTGCCATTTAATCATTTTTTGCAACTTGGCATCCGAACGATAAGAGTTTGGGCACAAATGAACCTACTTTTGACAATTTAAAGTTCGACGTGGCGAATTATATGTTATGCCATCAAAAATCGCCTTAGTCCAATATGTTCCTTGCCCATCACAACCAATGGCCTCTAAGGATTTTGTTTTGTAGGTTCCGTTTCCTTCAGTACAAACCACATCTTTGTCCGGCCACAATACTCTGTTTCTCCGCAGACATACTTTAAATGTGTGGTAAGTTGATTCCGAACAACTTACACTTGCAGACGCCTTGAGTTTGGTGCCGGAAGGGGTAACTGGGTTAATCGTTACTGAGCAATTACCGCCAGTGATTGTATTTTCAGGATATGATTCTAAATCCCCTGCGGTTGCATTCTTGGGGTATGCAAGATACATAGCCCCGACAACGATTATTAACAGCAACACCAGTAAACCAAGCCGTAGTTTCGAGTCGAAAAACTCGCGGATGTTCATTTCTCTAGTCTCCTTTTGGATAATATGGGCTTGTTCAATTACTTACTTCTCTGTGTCGTAGAGAATACGCCGATCATTAGACCGTGATGTAGGCTTCCTTCCTGCCGTGCCATTGCCCTGGACAAGCATCGCCTTTGATTGTAGGCGTATGCGCTCTCTACTCGGGGTTGCGGCGCTTTGGTTGCCTTTATTGGATATTTGATACTATTTGCCATACAGAGTAACTGCGGTTCCACTTTTTGCTCTATCTTATTGTCGCCTCCTGTTAAAGAACCTGGTATAGTGATGTTGAAAGACTATGGATCACAAATTGACTTCGCACCTCCTTTATCGTTGCTCGTGGCATCATTTAGATTAAAACAAGGATTCCGATTGATGCGATACCCAGTCCGGTGAAGATAAAGGGCAACAGACAGCCACTGCTGCTCATCCGCTTAACTTCCAACCGCCACAATCCGAATGCTGCGACGGCAACTCCAATCAGTATGCCTGCGGCAAATGGTTTCATTGCGTCCATGTATCCCTCCTTACGTTTTGAACTCAGACTACATATCGGGTATTTCCAATGTGAACTCTCCGCCTAGCTCACAAACATTCAACCACAACACAACTTCATCTGAATCAATCACCGTCGCTACCTTTAACATCCCCGCCTCCTTGTGTTTCTCCATTGAACAAATGAGAAAATTCAGATTTTGCTACAAGTATTTAGTGATTGATAAAACATCTGGCCGCGCTCAACTTCAAGCGCCCACTTGACTAACAGGTGCGTGCTTTCGATGTAGCGCAACTCATCCTTCATCTTTTGCCGACGTTGTTGCAATGGCCAGGTTGAACCATGATCGCTAATATCCTGTTCGATCAATCGCAACGTTCGTACCACACGTTGGCGTTCCATATTGAGAGTTATCTGATCTCGTAAAAGTAAGTTCATTGTCTTTGTCACTTTGTTTATCTGTTTGCTCAATTGTTCACAGTATAAGGGAATGCCGATTTGAAATAAATCCCCGCAGTGTTGCAACATTGTTCTTTTCAAGACATACCAGACAGTCACGTGCGGGGAATATATCCTCTTCGCGTGACTGAAATATGACAACAAAAGAGGGAACGGACTAAAATCCGTTCCCTCTTCTTCAAAATGTCTGGTTTGTATGACTTAAGCCGTTTGCAACATATCTGACTCCCAGAGTTCGCCAAGTAAATCCAAACCCGGTTGTCCGAAACGTTCGGCTAATTGCGCGAAAGAAGTTAAGCCATCACAAGCTTCCAATACCGGCAAGGCTTCGCGAGCCACGGGAATTGCTTGCCCTTGACCAAGTAAAACATATCCGAAATCCTCTTCCCGGATGCGGAAGTTTCGACGTGGTCGTACACTTGCTGACAATTCTTTGATTTCCTGCGCGGGTGCATATTCGGTCAGCGGTTCACCGCGTAGCGGGTCACGTCCGTCAGCGCGTAACTCCTGCACCGCTCGGCATCCCCCGTGGCAGACGGAGTACGCGGCGCAGGTGGTACACTCGGCGGGCATCAAGGCGTGCCAAGCGTTCATTTTGTCGCTGTGCCAGAGGTCGTGCATCGAGTGTTCGTGGAGGGAGCCGATGATGGTGGGGGAGAAATTGCAGGGACGCATATTTCCCCATGGGTCAATGGCAACATACGCTGCGCCAGCAGTACAACCCGTGGAAGCATTTGGGGCAAAACATTGTGGAATACAAATGCCATACTCGGCCGGCGCGCCAGACGCGATTAAAGCTTCAATTTGCTTAACAGCACTATATAGCTCTTCAAGAGATGATTCAATTTCAGGTAGACTTGATCCCAAATAGCGCGGAAACGTCACACTTTTAACACCGATGCTTTGAGCGAGTGCAACGATTTTATCAATTTCATTCCAATTATGATGTGTGATAATCGTACTGAGTTTTACGTTGATGCCATAATGGACAGCCAATTCTATATTGCCAAGTGTCTCGGCAAAAGATCCTTTCGTGCGGGTAAAGGATTCATGGCTTATCGGTGTAGCGCCATGGAGAGAGATTAATGTGCCACCGAGATTATGGCATTCCTGAAGTGCATGGACAACTTTATAGGGATCTTTCCATCTCCCGTTGGTAAAAACGTTAACAAGCGCATCAAAGGAAGTGACATGTTTGAGAATCTCAAAAAAGCCTGGATGTAGAGTAGGTTCGCCGCCACTTAATGTTATCTGTACTGCTTGAGCACCGAAACTTGAAATCAGAGTCCTCCAAATGGAGGATGACATAGAGTGCAACGAGTAATGTGAATACACATTGCCACAACCGCTGCAGCAGTTGTTACACGATGTCGTCAACTCTAGGATATAATGAGCTGGTAACGAGAGACAAAACATCACCCTAGATTATGCACAGGCAGGCTTGATTTGAGAAGTCGCAGGAGTGATAGGTGAAGATTTAGTCGCTGAGACTACCCAAGTTTTTTTAACATTATTGTACTTGTGAATCAGGGAACATGAGAAAAAGTCCAAACTGAGACGGGTGTTCGTTTTGTCCGGTGACTTTAAATCATTAGTATTCATCAGTACCCTCTCAACAACAAGCGAATCGTGAATGAAACGTGAACAAACATCACGATTATATCACAAAAAAGCCATAAAAGTCAATAGAATTTATGTTCTAAAGATACATATCCCACTTTTTACCAATGAAGAAAGGATGGTCCATTAGGACCATCCTTTCTTGTAACAACGCAATCGGATGAAAAGTCTGCAATTACACGCTTAACAAGTCAGCGACATTCTTTACAAACTTCCCGACATCGACCCCAAATGTAGTTTCGTTTACCCATTTTTGCACCTTAGCCAACGTTTCGCGGCGGCGGTCTAGTGGCATATCCTGCATATAATTATAAAGGTACTCACTCATTTTCTTAGTCTCGACTGCTTCGGAAGAAAAGTGAGCAAAATATGCAAAGGCCAAAATATAGTGCTTTATGCCTTCTACTGGACGTCCTTCTTTAAAAGCATTACTACCCTCTAATAACTCTACTTTACCCAAAGGTGTGAAATATTCGGGAGGTAAGTTATCTAGTACCTTCCCTTCATTCAAGGTAATCTGATGAGCTGACCCGACCAAGCCCCTTATCTCCTTCAACGTATCTTGGGCAATCTTTGTGTCCTCAAGGGCAAATAAAACTTCCGCCAGATCATGTAGTGTACTGGCTCGATCAACGATTCCCCATTTCGCCTTATCGAGCGCCAAACGCAGTTGTTGTTCAGCTTGACGATAATAACGGAAACCTTCCTCGCTATTTTGTAACTTGTTATAGTAAGCTAAATCTCGATATACGCGCCCTAGCTCAGCATACAGATCAGGTATAACGGAGTCTATATTGGCCTTGTGAGTCTCGTCTGAGGTATCTTGTTCTGGCAGTAAAGCCTTTTCAAGAGTATCTTGTGACTCTTTAAGTAATTGTCGGATACGCTCATACTGGCTCTTGCGCTGTTTTTCCATCTCTTGCTTTGCGATCCAACGTTTCGCGCGCGCAATTGTTAGTTGCGCCGTAGCAATACCGCGACTGTCTTTTAGTTCCTGAAAAATTGTTAGAGCCTCATTACCATACTCAAGCTCTTGGTGGTAATTACCACACAGATGCTCAATCCTAGATAGAGCAATCAGTGTCAAGCCCATGCTATATTCGCTGCCGATCTCCTCATTGATCCTCAATGCTTCAAAAGCCAAAGGCCATGCCGACGCTATATTGCCCTGTATAGCATAAGCGGTCGCCAAGCTCTGAAGCAAAAGCGTGTATTCTTCATAATCTTTGAAGTTCTTCATTCGAAGGAAAGCTGCTTTGGCACGGACATAATACTCGATGGCTTGATTCAACAAGCCTCCCAAACGATATTGAAATCCGATGGCGGTCGCCAAACGCGCATATGCCAGAGCATACTCCGACATCCATTTTTCAGGCGGTGGCCAGTGTTTTAACATCTTCAATGCCGTTTCTACAGTCGAGGGCTCATAACCTTTAAGACGCGCGCATGCACCAGTCCAATACGCATAGACATTGCCCATAGTCACTAAATCCTGATCCGGACATACAGTTATGTCGGCAGAACACTGGATCAAGAAATCTTCGGGCTTTGTAAGTATATGCTCCGCTAATCCAATCACTTGCTGATCTTGTCCCCACCAATCAAAACGCTCTACCCACATCCAGACACTTTCACGGACAATTTGTGCATTTGTAATTCCTACAGCTTCGAACAGCCTGCGGCGTTCAAGCGCCGTGTCACTATAGAAACGCAAAAACTCATCCAACAGTCGCATAGCAAAGCCAACCCACCGATGCCGATTGGCGAGATCGGTCACACGCTTGTATTCCTCGTACCCGCTGTGCGGATCGGCAACCAGCAAGTAGTAGATACGTTCGACGTGCAGTTTCTGCCACCGCTCGCGCAAAGCAAGACGCTCTTCGGGGTTGCTCTTTTCCAAGTCCTCGCCTAATTTTTTGATGTGCGGGTCGTAGTAAACTTGTATCAGCGTGTTGGCAATGCGGCGCTCGTTTTTTCGCAAATGAGGGATGATTTTTTGTGAGGTTAGTAAACGATAAACTTCGTCATGCAAGAAAAGCTGTTCCCCACGCACCGCACGAACGCCGGGTGGAGTTTTGTAACGCTTGACAAAAGACAAATCCGCCAAAGCTTCCAGCCACCGAGCGGCCTCTTCATCAGGCATCCCTAGGGCCATCTTAAGAATCTCAACATCAACGCCTTTGGGCATCAACGCAATCTCGCTTAAATATCCTCCGATCTCGCCAGAATCGTTGAAGAGGGTGTTTAAAATTCCTTGCTCAATCTCTCGGCGAGCCTCTGCTAGTCGTGGGGCTCCCTCTTTGGCTTCGGTAAGGTCTTTATACCGATCGAACAACTGGAGAATCGTTCGGGTTTCACGCGCCAACACGGTTATCCAATCTACAATCAGGTGCAGTAAAATCGGCCGTCCCTCCGTCAAACGGTACACTATCGTCAGGTAGTCTGCAGGAATAAACACCTGTTGCGCTTGATCCTCAAAAAACTTGAGAAATTCGCAAGTCTCCTCAAAAGTGAACGATTGCAGCTCGACGACGTCCAAATCTTCACCGAAGGCTTTTTGCATATCCGCAACTAAACGCGCTTGCGGATCGGTGGATTCATCCGGAACACGTAGCTTGGGCCGTCCGGCAAAAACGACCAAAACATTCTGTAGTTTAGCTAGTTTCTCGATCAACCAGGGTTTCACTCGTGTATCGGCGGTATCTAAACCGGCCTTTTCCTCTACTACCGAACTTTCATATTGCAGTAACTCAATCGTGTCAAAGCAAATGACCAATTTGTCGGCCTGCAAAGCCATCTCATTGCAGCCTTCAACAAAGAGGTCCCCTAACTTTGTTCGGCGCTCCTCAAGAATATTCGGGTCTGTTCCACGCTCACGTAAAAGTTCGTAAGTACGGCGTTCTTGGCGGTAAGCTGAAAAGTATTGTCCTTGAGGATCTAACCCTTGCACAATAATTCTTTCCAAATCACTGGTGCTATGGGTATCGGTATGATAAAGGTCAAGGATGCCGCTGAAGTGAAACCGGGGGCCGGCTTTTTTGACCATCTGCTCGAATTCCTCGAGCAGACGGGTTTTGCCCAAACCGCCGTGTGCCCAATAATAGACGTAGCGCCGTCTGGTCCCCGTCGCCTGCAAATACTCTCTCAACCGCTTAAGTTCATCCTTGCGCCCGATCAAAGGAATATGCTTGCTTAACTTCTTCATATCTTCACAGTTCATTGCTTTGCCTCCTCAAACTCCTGCAATCGCCGACGATAACCCCCGGCTTCGTTCCTGAATTGCTGCGCGTAACTATCTTCCTCCGCAAACTCTCCGGCAATGGCTTCAAACGTTTCTGCTGCAGCAGCACAAGCATACTCATAACGGTCCGGATCCATAGTCTTAAGACATTGTCGCACAATATCTTGAATCAATCCGTGCAACCTATCTCCTTGACTTTCCTGCCAAATGATTCTGTTATGTTTGCGCAATTCCGCTATCTCTTGGATGAAATAATAATCAGGTTTCTCGTCAAGTTCTGGCATCACGTGTTTGAGATATTCCTTCAAGATTGTAGGATCGAACCAATCTAATGCGCTGGCCCACCAGAGAATATGTATCCATTGTGCTTCCACATCTTTGAACAGTGATTCGTTGATGAACTTTCTCACTCCCTGTTCGCACAACGTCGTTTTGAATTGCGTTAACGGTTGCGCAGGAGGCCAATGTTGGGCAACATACGCGGCCAATGTTTCGGACAGCAAAGGATGACTGAAAGAGAATTCTAACACAATGTTTATGGCTAAATGCAAGTCCTCTACATTTTTAAGCCTTGGATTGCTCTGAAGTAAGGCCTCCTCAACAAGCGCGCGACTTGCAGCGGTAGGTGTAATGGGTCCCAACGGCAGAAACTTGACGGTGCGGCGCAATTCAAATCGTCGCCACGGCACTGGGATGCGGCCAGCATAAATTTGTTTAACCCGTCCGTCCACCACCAGCGGCTCGGTCAGGTTTCGATGCAACCAATCCCAAAACGCGCTGTCCCCCTGCAATACTTCGGTCGTGTCAAACATCACATAAACCGGTATATGTCGCGTCAACTCGGCAAGTTGCGCTACAATAACTGCCGCGACTTGTTCATTACTCTCCCAGATACCACGTATACGTCCGGCGGCTTGCTCAATGATGGCGCGTAACACTGCCGTGGGGCGATCTGTAATATTTTCCAACTCCTCCAGATCAATTCGCAATACAAATGCAGGTGGTTTTTCCACCTGTAGTTTGCGCTCAGCTTCTTGTAACACGCGCGACTTACCGATCCCTTTCTCCCCAAAGAGATTCAAAAGCAAGCCATCTTGGGCAAGAGCGCACAATTCAGCTAAAACACCTTCACGATCCTGGAACTCAAGCATCACATTTTTCCTCCTTTCTCCCCTTCCCAGTACAAATTGACGATTTCCCGCAGCCGATTCGTGTCGAGAGGCGGAGGGAAACGCTCCGGCCAGCAACCGGCACATGCAGCAAGCAATCCACGCGCCAACTTCAGCGCGTGGATTGGAGCATCGAATTCGGTGGTTTGTTCGTAGGCGCGCAAAGCGCCATCAATGACAATCCGGCGAAAATGGTATCTATCAGCAGGATTTAAACCGGACAGCGAACTACCCCAATTGGTTATATTCCCTTTATAGTCTCTAAACTCTCCTCCACAGGCTACAATCCGCCCATCGAGAATATCCTGTAATTCTCGATCTTTCCATTGAGGTAACCTATAAACTGATACGTGTCCCGACTGAACACCGGGCAACCGAGAAACTAGATCGGCCACATTCGAATTAATGAATACTGTAAATTCAACTTTTGGTAGAGATAAATCGCACAATTTTTGTATGTCTTGCATAAACGAATCCATTCTACGAAATGACATCTCACGAGCACAATCAGTGATGATACGAACTTTCTGATATGGCCAGCGCAATTCTCTGCCGAATTCTCGCGGATCAAAAGGCACGGTTGTTATGAATCGAATGAGTTCTATGAGAATATCCTGATCCTCAATATGGGGACTGAAGGGGTTATAGAGAAGCGGGCTATGTAACCACGTGAATAATTCAAAATCATCGAAGGGTTGGTAACTATTGGGCGGATAGTGATTATAAAACCAGTTTAACTTGCACATCCACTCTCTATCTTTGCGCAACAACGGTAGATAAGTTATACGTTTCAAAGGCTCGACAAGCACGTGATTCCAATAAGAATCAAAAACAAGTTTTATAAGCCTTGATAATGTCCAGTGATACCCCTCATCGTCAAGCGCATCCACATCCGAGACTCGTGCGCCAGTTTGAGGTAAAACGAAGTTCGCCGCAAGCATTTGATAAACAGATGCTTGCGGCGAATACAGTATTTCTTTATACAACCATTGCGCAGCGGTTGTTTTGCCGCTCCCGTCGCGCCCCAGAACTATTCTATTCCCCGACTGTGTAAGTTCAGCTTCACCTTGACTACGTGCAACATACATCTCGCTAAATCCATACGTAGAAAATGGATCGCGGTGTTTTTTCTGTGTTCCTAACAGAACAGCATCTATATACTCAATATATTTTTGGTTAGGGAGCCCGTAGCGAATATCCCAAGCAATCGGATCCATAAGCGCCTTTCACAAAAACAAAAAGACCTTACAAAGGCTCCGGCCCTTTTGCGCCGCTGCAGCCCTTGCAAGGTGACTTTTATCAGCTAATGGTTCAAATCAAAGTGCGCGCAAATCAAATAGAGTCTAACTCATTGATACTACAAAGCATATATATCCTGAAGCCGAACACAATACTGCAAAAGTGAACTATGTGTGACAAAAAAGTGGCAAAAAAGTAAGAGGACGAGACAAAAGTGAATAGAGTGTTACCGAATCTTCAACCAATATCCCCTTCCACGCGCATTCTTCACAAAACGCGCTTCATCTCCATCGCCGCCCACATCCAAACGCTGCCGAAGTCGTGAGATTAACTTGCGTAAATTTTGTTCGTCGGGGCTTGTGTCTGCTTTTTGCGCGGATAATGACCACACATTCTCGATAAGTTCTTCCTGCGCGACAATGTGCGGCGCGTGCCGGTAAAGCGTTTCCAGCAGCTTGAACTCTTGCGATGAAAGCGACGGTGACAACTGTTGCCCGTCAACCCACACGTGCCCGCTATCCGGCGATAGATACAATCCCGTCTCCGGCGGCGCTTCAGGCGTGGCGGCAGGCGCTGACGGCGTCTCCACAACAGGTGGGTGTCGTTCTACTTCTCGTCGTTGCAAGAAGTCAATTAACGTCTCCGTCACATCCACGCTGTCAATCAGCGTATCATCGGTGCGGCTCACATGATGGTGGATCAAAGCCTGACACAGCCGCAGCAATGTGCGCGGAGAGCCTTCGCTGGCATCGAGCAAACGATCCATCACGCGCGCTTTCGCCGCCGATGTGCAAATATCCTCAAGCCGCTTTACCGTCTCATGACTGTAGTAGGCCAGCCGCTGCTGCACCACGTCGCGCAGCGCCTCACGGTTCCAGGTAATGCTGCGCACGCACAAGCGATCAGGGCGCAAGTCTACGACTTGTTGCAGCGCCTCGCCCACCTGTACAGGCAAGAAAAACTTGAAGGCGACATGCGGCGTCTCCAACACCGTCCGCTCGCTGACCAAAGGACGCAGCAGCGCCGCCGCATGGAAACCGGCGGACGTATCATCCACACCATCTACGAGGATATAGAGTGATTTGTAAGTATTCTGCTTGGTCTGCCCCAATTGCACCACCAGGCCAGAAAGCGTGCTCAGGGTTTCCAGCGGCGAGAGCGCGTCCCAGTTCAATTGCAGCGGCTGCGCCGGGATGATCTGCGCCAACTTCAACTGCGCCAGCGGATCCCCGAAAGCCTGCGCGTAACCCGCCAGGAGTCCGCGCTCCATCTCGCCCAGGTGATCGAAGTAAATCGCGGGGACAAAATCTGCCATGCTTTTAATAATGGCGCGAATCACACAGCGCAGGTGATGGCGCACCGTTATCTGTGTCACATCCCCCTGGACAGACTCAAGGAGCAAGCCGAAATCGTAATAATGCACCGGCAGCACTTGCCAGCGGAACTTACCATGCATACATTCATAAGCTACCATCTGGCGCGTCGCTGTCTTGCCATCGCCGCGCCCGGCCATCAAGAAGGCTGTTTGTGGGTGCGCCGGCGCGCCTAACACATCATACAAGTAAGGGCGATCCACGAAGAAATAGGGGAGATACTCATGCTCGCGCTCGGCCTCATAGAGCGCGAAAGGGTCATCGTCGAAACCTAACCGTTCCAGCCAGCGCCACAAGCGATGACTGAACCCGAATGTCTTTGAACTTACCATCTTCCCCGCCTTTGTTGAGATGGTCACACTTTTATCACAGAATACCACAAAATCGCCCACTGAGCAAGAGCCTTCTTCTCCATTCTCTATCTCCATTCTCTATCTCTTCCGCTTGACACCTCCCCCAAACCCATTACAATACTCCCCAATCGAATACGTCCAAGCTGAGTGCCCGCACCCCCGGATGGGTCGGGCCAAGAGCGAAGCCGGTGGCGCGTGGTTCACGCGGAGTCCGGCGCTGACGCGCAACTGTGAGTGGAAGAGCCTTGACAGGCTCCCCACAAGCCAGGTCGCCTGCTCAGCTTGATTGGCTACACCCTCGCGACAAGGGGTGGACCTGCGGAGTGTGATTACACTACCGTAAGGCTTCTATCCCTTGCTCGTGAGCAAGGGATTTTTTTATTTTGTCAGCAGATTTAGCGGATTAAGCAGATTTTGATCGGGTGTACAGCATATCATCTGCTAAATCTGCTTAATCTGCTGATAGAAAAAAATACTATACAAACGCGGAGGGTATGATGAAGAAGTTCGGCTTGACGGTGTTGGTGATCGGGTTGGTCTTGGCCTGGGTCGCGCCCGTGACGGCGGCGCGGTATGCCCAGAGCGAGGCGGCGTTAGCGTGGCTGCGCGGCTTCCAACAGGCGGATGGCGGTTTCACGAACGGCTTTGCCGCCGGCTCAGACCTGGGCGCGACGACCGAAGTGATGCTGGCAGCGGCAGCGGCGGGGCAGGATTGCAGCGCGTGGCTTTCGGCGGCGGGAAATTCGCCGCTGGACTATCTCGCCGCGCAGGTGAAACAGGGCGCGGTGAAGGATGCCGCCGGGCTGACCCGCGCGGTGTTGGCGACCGTCGCGACGGGCCAGAACCCGCGCAACTTCGGCGGCAAGAATCTGGTGCAAATGCTTTTGGCGGCGCAGGACAAGGCGACCTCGCGCTTCGGGGATTCGCTGTACGCGCACGCCTACGCGATGCTGGCGCTCCACAGCGCCGGTGAACCTGTCCCGCAAAGCGCCGTTGACCTGCTCACAACGCAGATCGCCGAAGATGGCGCGTGGTCGCTCTTTGGCGGGCCGACGGCGGGCCTGGCGGATACGAACACCACCGCGTTGGCGATGCAGGCGTTGGTCGCCGTGGGCGAGCGAGATGCCGCGCACGGTGCGCTCCCCTACTTCCAGCGGATGCAAAACGCCGACGGCGGCTTCCCGTACCAGAAACCTTCGGCGTGGGGGACAGATACAGACGCGAACTCCACGGCGGTTGTGCTCCAGGCGTTTTACGCGCTCGGCGAGCCGCTGAACAACTGGGCTACTTCGGGCACTGATCCCCTTGGCGCGCTCCAGGCGCTGCGGGACGCGACCAGCGGCGGCTACTATTGGCAAGCTGCCGTGCCGTTTGCGAACATCCTGGCGACGGCGCAGGCTGTGCAGGCTGCCGAAGGGATGTCGCTCGTCAATTTAGCGGTCGTTGGGGCGTCGCGCGCGCCGCAGACGGTTGCGGCTGCCGTGCCAGTCGTCGTCTCCGATGTGCCGCTGTTGCCGATGTCCGGCGGATTTGCGCCGAGTGGTCTATTGATCATCGCGGGTATCCTGATGATAGGAGCAGGTCTGACTTTACGGAAATGGTAGATAAGAAATCGAAAGCCGGGTTTGTAGTAACCGCTTCAGCGGTTTTTGTCCGGCTGAAGCCGTTACTACACACCTTGTTGGGCGTCGTACTCTTTGCGCTGTTACCGCTGCCTGTGTTTGCGCAGGAAGGCGGGGGGAATCGCGCCGGGCTGATCGTCGTCCACGGCGATGGGCGCGTGCTCACCCGTTGCGTCACGTTTACCGAAGAGCGCATCTCCGGCGTGACGCTGTTGCAACGCTCCGGGCTGGCGGTGGACGCCAACACCGGCCCGATGGGATCCGCGGTCTGCACGATCAACCGAGAGGGTTGCCCGGTCAACGACTGCTTCTGCAAGTGCAAGAGCGCACCCTGCTTCTACTGGAACTACTTCCACCGCAACACAGACGGCTCGTGGGCCTATTCTGGCATGGGCGCCGCCACGTGGACGGTGGGCAATGGCGATATTGACGCTTGGGTGTGGGGAGACGGCTCTGTCTCCCCACCCGCCCTCGCCTTCGATGCGATTTGCGGCGCAGCAGCCGCGTCCGTCCCACCGACAGTGTCGCCGGCCACCCTCGCCCCCGCCGCGACGCCGCTCCCGCCCGAAACGCCCATCCCCACACCCACCGCGCCGCCGGCGACGTCCACCGCAGCGCCGACGCCCACGCCAACGAAATCGTCTTCTCATTCGGTCGCTGCGGCAGCGATTTCCTCTCCCACACCGACGCCCACCACTATCACGCTCCCTCTCACCCCCTCACCCGCTCCCTCTGTCACCCTCTCCCCCACCCACCCTCTCACCTACAC